>PNIT01000014.1 GCA_002878135.1 Candidatus Aciduliprofundum sp. | reverse complement strand
TGGGAAAAAGCATCTTATTACATTCCTATGCCTGGATGAATATATGGGCAGAAAGGAAATGCAAAGATCATGCTCTATTGAGGAGTTTTTGGCATAAGATATTTTTTTTCAACTGAAGATTTTCAGGTTTTTGAAGAGCTTGCAAAAAATTTTATCATGAAAACTTTTATCTTAAATGATGGGGAGATGTAAAATTAATATGTGCAAAAAACATTTTACCTTGGTGATTGTCAATGCTGCTAACTGAAAAGATATATGTATATAGCAGGGAGCTGATGGATCACAGGCCAAGCTATGAGATATCGGAGGAGCTGAAGAAGAGGATTGTTGACTCAATCTTTGTTTCCTACGGTGCAAAGGATGCGGAGCCTGTGAAGATAGGTATGAAGATGCTCCTACCCAGCAAGGGCAAGCTGAATGGGAGGATATATTTCACAAAGAAAAAGGCCTCAGTGGATGTTGCAACATTCATAAATGGCTGCATGACCAGGTTCCTGGACTACAATGATACATACCTGAGCAAGGAGGCACTCCATCCATCTGATAACATACCACCCCTCATATCCATGGCAAGTTCAATGGATCTCGATGGTGAATCCCTCATAAGATCCACATACGTTTCTTACCAGATACTCGGAGCCCTTGCTGATGCTGTCTCCATAAGGGAGAGGGGATGGGATCATGTCACCTACATATCCATTTCCTCAGCATCTGGCCTTGCGGCCCTCCTTGATCTCGATGATAAGAGGTTCATTCACACCTTAAACCTTGCCATAAATAACAACATAAGTCTCAGACAGACCAGGGCAGGGGAGCTAAGCATGTGGAAGGGCTGTACGGCGGGGAATGCGTCCAGGAACAGTGTCTTTGCCGTCATGCTTGCCATGGGTGGATTCACCGGGCCCGGTCCAATATTCGAGGGTGAAATGGGATTCTTCAAGCAGGTATCGGGAGAATTTGACCTGGATCTCACCAGGGACAGGGTCCTCAAAACCATGATAAAGAATTACCCGGTTGAATACCATGCAATGAGTGCTGTGGATGCCGCACTCTCATTGAGGAAAAAGATCAGGGGTTTCATTAGGAGGATAGACGTAACAACATTCGATGTTGCATACAGAATAATCATAAAGGATCCGGAGAAGCTGAGACCTAAAACGAAGGAAACCGCGGATCATTCAATGCCCTACATAATAGCATACACATTGAACTATGGTGCACCCGATCTTGATGCATACGATAGGAAATTCCTGAACGATGAAAAGATACTTTCATTGATTGATAAGATGACCTTCAATGTTTCTGAAAGGTTCAATTCAATGTATCCAGAATATCTCCCAGTTAAGATAGACATACTCACAAATGAGGGTCTTTTCTCGGAGGAGGTGGATGTCCCAAAGGGCCATTTCAGGGATCCATTCACATGGGATGACCTGAAGGAGAAGGGCCTAAAGATAATGAAGGATGAGGATCTTGTGAACAGGATAATGGATGCTGGAAAATCCCTTGACACCATGAGTGTCAATGAATTCCTGGATGTGATTACGGATGTCAATACTAAGGGATAATGTTAACCTGGGCCCAGGTGAATTGAGGAATCTCATATCAAAGGGGATTACCGCTGCACCTGGTGTTTTCAACGGTATTACTGCCATCATGGCGGAAAGGGCAGGTTTCAGGGCACTTTATCTATCCGGATCCGGAATAGCCGGGGCCATGGGCCTGCCGGACCTATCACTCACAACGCTCACGGAGGTGGCTGAAGAGGTGAGGAGGATAACATCCGTCACAAAGCTACCTCTGATAGTTGATGTGGACACCGGTTTCGGTGAGGCCCTAAATGTGATCAGGACAGTGAGGCTCATGGAATCCTCAGGTGCATCCGCTGTACACATAGAGGATCAGGAGTTGCCCAAGAAATGTGGCCATCTCCCGGGCAAGAGGCTGGTGAGCGAGGCAGAGATGGTGAAGAAAATAATAGCTGCAGTAGAATCAAGAAAAAACAAGGATTTCATAATAATCGCAAGAACAGATGCAAGGGCTGTTGAGGGCATTGAAGGTGCAATCAGGAGGGCAGGGATATACGTTGATGCTGGCGCTGACATGATATTCCCCGAGGCACTGGAGAGCGAGGATGAATTCAGGATTTTTGCAAGGGAGGTGAGGGCACCCCTCCTTGCCAACATGACAGAGTTTGGAAAGAGCCCCCTTCTGAGCGTATCTGAACTTGAAAAACTTGGATACAGGCTGGTTATATTCCCCCTGACAGCATTCAGGGCATCACTTCTTGCAGCAGAAAATGCCTATCTTGAATTATTCAGAAAAGGTACGCAGAGGGAATTCCTGAACAATCTCATGACCAGGAAGAAATTCTATGAGATAATAGGTTACGAAGATTATGAAAAGGATGACATGGAGATCTCTGAAAAGGGTTCAAGGATCATCTAGGTATCTTCACATTCCTGAAGAAGAGATAGAATAGGCCTATGGAAAGTGAGTATAGCGTACCTGTGAAGAAGAATGGAAGATCTATGTAACCCAGGCTCATGAAGAATCCGCCTATGTATGGTCCGAAGGATCTCGGGAGTGCATCGAAGAACTGTATTATTGCTGAACCCCTGGCCCTCTCCTCCACAGGTATTATGCTCATGGTGAAGCTTGTCATTATGGGGCCTGACATGTTCATGAGGAAATTTCTTATAATCAAGAAAACACCCGCCAGGTAGTAGAATGGGAGGAATGGCATTGAAATTAGTATTAGAACAGAGAGTGCCTCAGTGAATACTATTGTCCTTATCTCACCTATTTTTCTTGCCAAGGATGGTGTGGTTATTGTGGCGAATGCAGTAACAATCTGAGAGATTGAGAATATTGGACCAAGAACATCAACATTCACCTGGAATTTCAGGTAGAACCAGAGGGAGAATAGCCTAACTATCATCCCTGCCCCAAGGCCTATCATACCCAGAACGGAGAGCTTTATTATTACTCCCCTGGATTTCTCTGGGAGATTGAAGAGATCCCTGAAGCTGAAGCTCTCACCCCTGTTCCCCCTGTATTCCTCCTTCACCTTAATTATGAGCAGGGTGGAAATGAGGAGTCCTATGATTGATGTGAGGAAAAGGACCCTGTAGGATGTGAACACATCAATGTGGTAGATATGGCCTATTATGGGTGGTATGGATCCATAGAACATTCCGGCCGCCTGAGCCATGCCTGAGAGGAAGCTATTTGATGCAAATATCAGGTTTCTGTCCTCTGATGTTGTTTTCTCAGCCATGAGTGCGTTATAGCTTGATGATGCATTTGCAAAGGCTATGCCCTGGAATATTCCCGCCAGTATCACAAGTATAAGGTTGTATGTGAGAAAATATATCACTGCACCCAGGAAGGAGAAGAATCTTGCGAGCAGTATGAACCTCTTCCTCCCGTACATATCGGAAAGGTGTCCCATTGGTATCATGAATAATGCCCCAAGGAATGTGGGCACCGAGAGGACAATTCCTATCCAGTAGGTGCTATAACCAACCTGGCTCAGGTATATGGAAAAATCAACGAACATATAACCCTGTGTGAAACTCATCACTATGGATGATATTATGAGGAGTTTTGCATCCCTGGGGAATCTCCTGAAACCGGTTATATCATGGAGTATTGATACCAGCAAGATCAATCACCCTTTCTTGCATCGAAGTAATACATTCCTTCCCTGGGCGAATAACCGTGGACGAGGCCATATCTATCAACGATAAGCCCTTTACTCTCTATCTCCCTCACAGCATCCTCAGGTGAGTCGCACTTGTAATATATGTGGAAATAATTGGCCCTGTGAATGACATCCCCGAGGAATCTTACTGATTCCATGGGTAGATCAAGTATGGCCCTGTCTGCGTGAGGCAATACACCCATTACATCCCTGACGTCACCAAGAACAGGAAATATATTTGTTATTCTGTTGAGCTCCATGGATCTTTTCAGTCCCTCTATTGCATAGGGGTTCTTATCCACTGAGTAAATCTTTACATTCCTTTTTTTACCTATAAGTATTGAGAATGCACCAGATCCGCAGAATAGATCATGAATAATCTCATTATCCCTGACAAGGGAAAGTACCCTTGCCCTCTCCTTCGCAAGCCTTGGAGAAAAGTATACATTCTTGAGATCAACGTATATCCTGACACCATTCTCCCTGTGAACAGTTTCAAGGCCGTCACCGCCTATCACCTCAAGATCCCTCACCCTGAATTCTCCCCTTACGCCCCTGTCAAGGGCAACTGTCCTTATACTCTTATTGAATGCCATTATTGCCCTTGCAATCTCTGAGGAATAGGGTAATATTTTCTCATCTATCTTAATGATTGCAACATGGCCAACTATGTCCATGGACCTAGGTAGGTATACCCTCAGTTCATCAGGTATGTTCACAAGGTCCATGTAACTTTTCCTCCTGCTCAACTGTTCAAAATCTTCCTCCAGCGGTTCATAGCCCTCAGGCACCTCTTTTACAGGTATTACTGCATGATCATCCTCCTTCTTTATCCTCAGGCCACTGGCAAGGAGTCCGCGACTTTTAAGAAAATCCAGCATCTGTGAAATCTGATCCTTCCTTACCCTTATGGCCTTTGAAATCACGGACCTAATAATGTTTCATTTTATTTAAAGTATAAGGTAATCCTTTGCATTCATGCCTCTGGAACTATGTATATATCATCACCGTCAATCACTATGTAGAATTCCTTCCTTACATTGAATGACGGCTTTTTAACGGCATAAACCTTGTAGTACCTTGTCTCCATGAAATGCATGTAATCCTTCTCTTCATAGAGCTTGACGGCCTTCACCATATCCTCACTCCTTGCAAATATCCTGTATCCCTGATCCTTGAGGTCCTTCTGTGTTATGCTCTCAATCTCACCTGTCCTCAGGTTTATCACCTTAATCTGCCCCCTCTTTATGGCTAGTACCCTGAAAACACCATTCCTCCAACTTATGAAATCCCCCTCCCTGTAGTCAGGGAGCCTCACTGAGAACGTTATTCTGTAAAAATCCTTCCCCTCCTTAACACCTGCCAGGTGTGGTGATTCCTTCACACTTGCCCCGTACCTTTCAGCCACCCTTCTTGCTATTACCCTGCCGCTTGAGTTTGAGCTCAGGTAATAGTCCATACCCCCATCCCTGCTCTCTTTCTTCAGAACATACAGATCTGGATTCCTTTTCTGTTCATTCTCAACATTCTTTATAATAAAATATTCAAGATCAAGAATCTCATCCCTATTCATCTCCCTGTCCGACCTAATCTGTATTATTGATTCAAAGTAGTCCCCTGAGAATCTGCTGCACCTGGGGCATAGCTGCTTCTTAAATATGTATGGAACACCATGCCTCTCCACCTTCTGCTCACCGTTGAGTGATAGTATGTATTCAACATCAAGCATGTTCATGTTTTCTATTATGCTGTATTTTATATTCACATCCAACCTATCATCAAGGATCCTTGAATTTTTTGTCAGTGATTCCAATATTGCCTCATCCACGGTCCTGTCATAATGCCAGGTGTTTCCTATCCTTACACCATCGCATCTGGGACACTTTACAACCTCCACATTCCTGGGGGGTTTGATAAAGCTCCTGCTATTCAGGAAACATTCCTCGCAGAGACCGTTTATCTTTGCCTCTTTCCTTCCACAAACTACGCATTTCATTTTCAATCTCAGTATCAGTTTATATTTTTAACCTTTACCATGCCCATGGAAAAGGGAAATTTTTTATATTCCATCATATTAATGAGCTTAACTCCAGAAAACCGCCCAGACACAGAGGGATAATCCTTAGGGATTCCCGCTCTCCAT
>PNIT01000030.1 GCA_002878135.1 Candidatus Aciduliprofundum sp. | reverse complement strand
TCAAAATGCCGATAGAGTTAAATAATTTCAATCATTATAGAAACTATGATTTCAATAATAGGTTCTGGTAGGGTAGGTTCATCCGCTGCGGCTTTTATGATGGCATATGAGGTGGATAAGGAAATTACAATAGTGGATATCGTTGAGGGTCTTCCACAGGGTGAGGCCCTAGATCTTAATCATGCGGCTGCAATACTTGGAAAGGATGTGCATGTCAGGGGCTCAAATAGCTACGAGGATATAAAGGGGAGCGATATTGTTGTAATAACAGCAGGTCTGCCTAGGAAGCCTGGGATGACCAGGGAGGAACTTGCAGCAAAGAATGCTGAGATTGTTTCCGGCATAGCAGAGAACGTCAAGAAATATGCACCAAATTCAATCGTTCTGATAACAACAAATCCCCTGGATGTGATGGTTGCGGTCCTATACAACAAGTTAAAGTTCCCCAGGAACAGGGTAATAGGTTTTAGCGGTGTACTTGATTCAAGGAGGATGGCATACTATGCATCACAGATCATAGGAATATCCCCATCCGCCATTACACCCCTTGTTCTTGGCCAGCACGGAGAGAATATGTATCCTGTTCCTGAGCTCTCAATGGTCTATGGAAAAAGCCTCAAGTCCTTCCTCACCGAGGAACAGTATGCAAAGGTGGTGAAGGATACCATAGAGGCTGGTGCTGTAATAACAAACTTGAGGAAATTTAGCAGCAACTGGGGCCCAGGCTCAGGTCTAACTGTTATGGTGGAGGCAATAAAGAGGGACAGGAAGATAGCTGTAGAGGCAAGTGTTCTCCTGGATGGTGAATATGGAATAAAGGGAACATTCGCAGAGGTTCCAGTCATACTTGGAAAGAATGGTGTGGAGAAGATAATTGAGGTGGATCTTACACCTGAGCAGAAGGAAAAATTCTTGAAGAGCATAGAGGCTATAAAGAATAATCTTAAGCAGGTGCCTGAGACCTACCTAAAATGATATGTTTCAGGGAATAGACATTGGTAGTACAACAACAAAGATCGTAAAGATGGATGGGAATTCACTCATAAAGAATATAATCCCCACCATAAAATTTATTTATTCCACAGAAAAGGATTATTTAAATGCTGTCTCAACGGGTTATGGAAGATTCACAATAAAATCAAGCAAGGTGATTCCAGAGATCAGGGCACACGTACTGGGAGCACTTTTCCAGACCGAGCTCAGGGATTTTACTCTTCTCGATATTGGTGGACAGGACTACAAGATAGTCCATGTTGTTAATGGTGTTATTCAGGATTTTCTCACCAATGATAAGTGTGCCGCAGGAACAGGCAGGTTTCTTGAGAAGATGGCGCAGGTTCTTGATGTTACAATAGATGAGATATCTAAACATTACAGGGATCCGGTTAAGTTAAATTCAACATGCACAGTTTTTGCAGAAACAGAGCTTATATCAAGGATGATGGAGGGATATCCTAAGGAATCATTGATGGCAGGTGTAAACTACAGCGTTTTTGAGAGAATAAGGCCATTCCTCCTGAGATTTAAATCACCTACAATAGTTTTCACCGGTGGCGTTGCAAAAAATGGAGCAATAGTGGAGATAATTAGGCAAGAGTTGGGTAAGGAGGTAGTGGTGCCGGGAGATCCACAGGCAAACGGTGCCATAGGATGCGCATACTATGCAAAAAAGCTCAATCTGAGATCTCAACACCATATATCCTTATAATATTCCTCTTAAGATTTTCCAGGTATTTTTCATACAACCCTGGGTACTCCTGCTCAAGCATTCTGAACCTCTTTGGTACTGTTTCAATATCCATAACAGCTCCCTTCCTTTCTGGATCATCCAGAAAATCCGTTTCCATGAAAAAATCCAAGCCCTTTTTTATTGCATTTCTGACATTATCCCTGCTTGAAATCACAGATGGAAAAATACCATGGTTCTCATTCTCTAGAACAAGGGGAGGACTATAGTGCTTCACCACCTTCCATTTCTTTATTCCCGCTCTTTCCGCCATCACTGAAATCTCCCTGAAGGTGCCTTCACTCGCGGATTCCGTATGAAGCACGACAGGCAAATCAAAATCCTTGGCTATGCCCATCTGTTTTTCAAGAATTGAATTTGAAAAATCCCAGATTTTTTTATCCACCTTGAAATGGGGCCTGCCTATCTCCCCGATGGCATTGGCCTTACCTTCCATGATGAACCTTGCCGCAATCTCAGTGGCCTTCAAAAATAGCTCCTCAGTTTTTTCAAAACCAATAAGTTCTACTGATCTTATAACGTCAACAGGGTAGGGGCCAATGGTAACAAGAACCTTCAGGGATGTTTCCCTTCTTACATCCTCTGCAATTCTAAGTGTATCTTCATACATTTCAATAAAATAATCGAGAGAGGGTCTGAAACTGAGGGGGAGGTTGCATATGTTTATTATCTTTCCTCCTGAACCCTCGTACCTCTTTGCTGCATTCACATTTTCTCCACCCTTCTGAAGATGCACGTGGTTGTCAAAAACAGGTATCATGGTTTCCAGTAAGGCTCCCTTCTTTCAACAGCAATGTAAAACTTTTTCCTCATTCCCTCCATGTCCCCCGCCTTCATCTCATCGATGATAGGAACAAGGTTATCATTCCTGAAGATGCAGGGTTTCAATTTTCCATCGTAGGTTAACCTTATCCTTGTACAGTTCATGCAGAATTCTGTGTTGTGCATGGGTTTTACCAGCTCCACCTCATATCTATTCCCATTATTTATTACATACCTCTCCCTGTTATGTAGAGGATTTCTTTTAAGAATGTGAGGCATTTTCTTGAGTTCATCTTCAACAAAATCGAGGGATGTATGGTATTTCTTGTAAAATGGTTCCTCAAGCCCCTCCCTGGGGACCTCAAGCTCTATTATCTGAAGTACCATCTTCGTATTTTTTACAAAGCCCATCATATCCTTTATCTCATCATCATTCAATCCCTTCATAAGTACCATATTTATCTTCACAGGATTGAGGGGTGTTTTCAGAGTTTCCTCTATACCCTCAAGGACACTATTGAGTGCGTCAACACCTGTGATCCTTTTGTATGTTTCCCTCCTGAGTGTATGAAGGCTTATGTTTATCCTGTTGAGTCCAGCATCATAGAGATCCCTTACCCTTCCAGCAAGCATTGTTCCATTTGTTGTTATACTTATATCAGAGAAATAATTTCTAGCTATGGATATTATTTCTTCAAGATCCCTCCTTTCAAGGGGTTCCCCTCCAGTGAATTTAACCTTCCTTATTCCCAGGGAGCTCGCCACCTTAAAAAGGTTCTCAAAATCTGAGGGTAAAATCTCATCCTCCTCCCCCTTTATGCCTTCCCTGTGGCAGTAGAAACAGTTGAGATTGCATTTCTTTGTTACGGAAATCCTTATGCTGTTCAGGGGTCTACCGTAGGGATCAATCATCGTACATCCATGTTAACGGAAATAAATATTTTTTCATCTTCTAGGATATACAATGGCAAGAAAGAATAATAGAAGTATGAGGAAATCTATTATTGAAAGCAAAAGATCAAGGATTCCTAGATCAAAATTTGGAATAAAAATATCCAGGTGCTCAAGGATCACCCTTACAAAATAGAGCCCAAAGGCACCAGATACGAAAAGGAGTCTCCTATCCCTGTTTCTTAGGTATGCATAAAATGAAATTGAAAAGAGCACAAGTGAAAATATGCCAGATCCTATCCTGAGTATCTCCGCCGGATCCAATCCCAACTCTTCAATCATCTTTTTTCTCCTCCTTCTTGAAATTTGATAGCTCTGACCATAATTCTGCAAAATTATCCGCCCATCTTTCCCAGAAGGTGGGGTAATAAATCCTCATCAGGTTTTCTATCCTTCTGACATCCCTTATGTAGTATCTAATATTTCTTCCCTCCCTTTTAATTTCAACCACATTTTCATCTATTAATTTTTTCATATGCCAGTTTACTGTGGCAGGTGTAAGACCTGTGAACATAACTAGTTCAGATTGAGTTGACCCGGGTCTCTTCATTAGCATCAAAAGTATTTTCCTCATGTTTTCATTGGATATTAACGCAATTATACCCTTCTCTTTTTCACTGAACATATTCCTTGGATAATATCTCTTGTATAGCCCCTTCTTCAAAGATACTATGTAACCGAGTTTTTCCAGTGAGTAAAGGTTGTACTGAACATCTCCCATGGAAAGACCCAGGCTCCTTTTTATCTCCCTCATGTGTCTACCTGGGTTTTTTTCTATGTATTCATAGATTCTTCTCTTGTTCCCCTTTAGATCATCCATTTTTATATAAAAAATAAAAAATAGTATAAAAATTTATTGATCCTCTGCTCCAAATTCTTCCTGTACTTCCGTGCACTTTTCTATTGCCAGGATTTTACCATTTCCTGCATCCACCTTAACTTCATATGTACTGTTGGATACTGAAACTATCACAGAATATACAAGGTATCCATTCTCATTCTCAAGGGTTACATTCAGGACTTTTCCACCAGAGAACTGTGAATTGTTCAGGACTATGGATGCTGCCTGGCCTGGGGAAATCTTAGCAAGGGATGATAGATTGTCGTCTGATGAATTCTCCGGCACTGAGATGGAACCTGTATAGTTGGGGAACTGCTCGTTTACTGTGGAATTCTGCGTATCCGCCCTTGGTAAGGTGGCGCTCTGCACTGTATTTCCTGTATGGGCAATAGCTATGGCTGAAATCCCAAGCACTGCTACAATTGCCACAGCAAGCATGGCTTTAACAAGATTCATGTTATCACCTCTTTTTTCTCTAAGTATGTTCTAATTTAATTATTATGGTGCAGTTCTCTAAAAATGATTTTATATATTCAATTGGTATTCTCATCCTATGGCTACGTATCTCGTAACAGGAGGAGCAGGATTCATAGGTTCAAATCTTGTACATGAGCTGGTAAAAAGAGGTAACAAGGTAATTGTTGTGGATAGCCTTCACACAGGATCAAGGGAACTGATATCAGATACAGGTGCAGAGTTTTATCACATGAGGGTGGAAGAATTCTTCAAAAAAGGTGCGTGGAAGGGTATAGATGGCATATTCCATCTAGGAAAACCATCCTCCTCACCAATGTACAGGGAAAACAGGGAGAAGATTCTTGAAAGCGTTAATGGTACATTGGCAGTGCTGGAGATGGCAAAGGAACTGAATGTGAAGCTTGTTACAGCATCATCCAGCTCCCTTTACAACGGTCTTGAACCACCACACAGGGAGGATATGATAATAAAACCAACAGATTTTTATACGGAGGCAAGGCTTGTTGAGGAAAGGCTTGCCAAGGTGTACCAGGATCTATATGGAGTTAGGTGGTCAGCCATGAGGTTCTTCTCAGTGTATGGCCCCAGGGAGGAGTACAAAAAGAATTATGCAAATCTCATATCCCAGTTCATCTGGTCATACATGAAGAATGAGAAACCATTAATATACGGGGATGGATCACAGAGAAGGGATTTTGTATTTGTGGACGATGTTGTAAATGCCCTTATACTTGCAATGAACAGGGATGTTAACGGAATATTCAACGTTGGAACTGGCAAATCATATTCCCTTAATGATGTCATATCAATAATAAAGAGGGAGATGGGAACAGATTTGGAACCAAAGTATATTGAAAATCCTGTAAAAAATTATGTGATGGTAACGCTTGCAGATACATCAAAATCCAGGAAGGTGCTCGGCTTCGAGGCAAAGGAAAACATTGAAGGTGGTATAAGGAAAACATTAAATTATTATTTGAATAATTTAAAGAGATGAGTGATAACATAAAGATTGTTACCTCAAGAACACCGCTCAGGATCACATTTGCTGGTGGTGGAACAGACATACCATCCTATTACAGGAGATACGGTCCCGGGGCCGTTGTTT
>PNIT01000168.1 GCA_002878135.1 Candidatus Aciduliprofundum sp. | reverse complement strand
GGACCCGCACCTGTGGCTGAAAAACATGGAGGAAATGTCCAGAAAATTCATGGATACGGATGTGAAGGGTCTGGGCATAACCGGTCAGATGATAGGTCTTGTTCCAGTGGACAGGAACCTTGAACCACTTTCCAATGCCATCATTTGGCTAGATTCCAGGGCCAGCAGGGAGGCTGAGGAGATACTTGAGAGGATACCGCTCATGGATTTCCTTGAGATCACGGGAGGAATACCCTCGGGAAAGGATGTTGTTGCAAAGATACTCTGGCTAAAAAATAACAGGAGGGAAATATTTGAAAGGACAGCATATTTCCTTGATGTAAAGGATTTCCTCATTTCAAGGATAACAGGCAATGTTTATACGGATATAAGCACAGCCTCTGTAAGGGGTCTTGTGGATAAGAATAAAAGGGAATACTCAACTGAAATACTCGATGTAATAGGCATTACGGCAGACAGATTGCCTGAGATAATGGATGCATCTGAGATTGCAGGAACAGGAAGGGGCAAGTTCTCAGGGCTGGAGGTGGTGAACGGAAGCGGTGATGCATTCATCACACCATTCGGTGCGGGTGCAGTAAGGGATGGAAGTGTGCACTATTATCTTGGAACATCAGCCTGGGCAAGTACACATACGCAGGATTATCTTATAAATGAGGAGAGGGGTATTGGTAGCGTTCCATCTGTAATTCCAGGCAAATGGCTCTTCATAAGTGAATCAGAGACCGCCGGAACATGCCTGGACTGGTTCATGGACAACCTCTCACCCGGAACGGATTATGACACCATAGAGAAGCATGCAAAGGAATCACCCCCTGGATCCAGGGGAATAATATTCCTCCCATGGCTCTATGGTGAAAGGTCACCCATACTTGATGTTTATGCAAGGGGTGGTTTCATCAATCTCAGCCTTTCACACAACTTCAGAGATGTTTACAGATCTATTTTTGAAGGTGTTGCAATGAATGCAAGGTGGATGATCTCAGGGCTTATGGATTCTGGCATAAGCATTGAGGTAATAAATGCCGTGGGAGGTGGTGCCAAGAGCGATCTGTGGATGCAGATACTTTCCGATGTTACAGGTCTGAGGATCAACAGGATTGAGGATCCACAGAATGCAACCCTCAGGGGCATTGCACTTCTATCCCTTCTTTCACTTGGAAGGATTGGAAGTCACATTGAAACTGAGAAGTATGTGAGGGTGAACAGGCAGTTTGAGCCCCGGGAGGATACAAGGGAGATATATGATGCTCTCTTTGAGAATTTCAGGGGATCATATGAGGCCCTAAAGGGGATATTTGAATCACTGAATTATGGTAGGGGTGAGTGATTATGGATATGGAGAAGATTGAAAAAATATATGGAAAGGAAGAACTTGTGAGGAAGCTCTCTGATCCGGAGTCAATTCCTGAAGGCATTGACAGGGATAGGTATGTAATAGGAACATACCTGCTCATAACGAAGAGAAACTGGAGGGTGAGGGAATTATCGAGGGCTCTTGCCATAGAGCAATCAACGGGCACATGGCTTCCTGTTCCAGGTGAAACACCTGAGGTGAGGATGAGGTCGGTGGCCAAGGTGGTGGGCATATATGAGGTACCTGATTATGAGGTGGAGGTGCCTGAGGAAATCAGGGAGAGGAGCTACATCATAAGGATTGCATTCCCCTTCATTAACTTCGACAGGCAGCTACCAATGATGCTTTCAACTGTTGTGGGAAACATATCACTTGCGGGAAAAATAAAGGTGGTGGACATAGAATTCCCTGAGGAATATGTGGGAGGTTTCAGGGGTCCAAAGTTTGGCATAAAAGGTGTCAGGGAGATTCTCAATGTTAAGGAAAGGCCGCTCCTTCTGAACATGATAAAGCCATGCACGGGCTTTCCACCGGACGTGGGTGCACAGTATTTCTATGAGGCTGCCAGGGGTGGTGTGGACATAATAAAGGATGATGAACTGCTGGCGGACGCACCCTTCAACAGGATCGAGGAAAGGGTAGTAAAATACATGGAGGCTGCTGACAGGGCAAATTCTGAAAAGGGTGAAAAGACACTTTACACAGTCAACATAACTGACAGCTATCCCAAGATAATAGAGCATGCCGAAAGGGCCATAGAGCTAGGTGTTAATGCACTTATGGTTAATGTGTTCACGGCGGGATTTTCAGCCCTTCAGTACCTGGCAGAGGATGAGAGCATAAAGGTGCCCATACTTGCGCACATGGACTTTGCAGGAACCATGTACCAGGCACCCGAATACGGTATCACATCCCCACTGCTCATGGGTAAACTCACAAGGCTATCAGGTGCAGACATGATGATATTCCCCGCACCATATGGAAAGGCATTCTACCTGAGGGAAAAGGCCATAAGGACAGGAAGGGCACTTACGGACATATTTTACCATATAAGGCCAACATTCCCTGCACCCAGCGGTGGCATAGCCCATCCCATGGTCCCGGACATCATACAGGATTTTGGAAAGGATGTGATAATTGCAGCTGGTGGAGCAATACATGGACATTCCAGAGGGCCTGCGGCAGGGGCCAGGGCATTCAGGTACATAATAGATGCTGTGATGCAGGGAAAGACACTGGAGCAGGCGGAGGAGGAGAGCGAGGATGTGAGGGTGGCCATAGAGGATATGATGAAATCAATCAGGGAGTTGAGGAAGATTGTTGGAGAATAGGAGGTGAATTGAATGGTGAGCGTACCATCATTTATATTGAAGAAGCTCTATGTGAAAGGGAGCCTGAAGAACAAGGAGGATGGTTATAGATTTGAACTGAAGAACACACTTGCAGAGGCAACAGTGATTACCCCAGTGAAGCTGAACGTTGATGGAAGGGATATAGATACAAGGAACATATCTCTTGACAATGGCAAGGAGAAATTAGTCTCCGCAGAGATTTCACAGTCAAAGCCTGTAAAATTCTTGGTGGGCACATCCATAATAGTGGAGGTAAAGGATAGGCAGCTTCAGCAGGGACAGCACAGGATAGACATTAGGGCAGGGAGCAAGGAGTTTGGGGAATTATCATTCTCAGTACAGGACAGCGCCCAATGAAGATTAACATTTCAAAATGGCTCATATTCGTGGCATACATACTCCTTGTTGCACTGAACCAGTTCCTCTGGATCAACTTTGTAACAATATCAGATGTGGTTTCAAGAGAATATCAGGTTGATACATTCTATGTTGGCCTGCTTGCAATAATTTTCCCAATAGTCTATGTTATCATATCAATACCAACGGGCATATTCATAGACAGGAAGGGATACAAGCTAAGCCTTCTCATAGGAGCAACATTGATGGCCTTGTTCACATTCATTAGGGGTCTGGAATACAATTATGTCCTTCTATTCATAGGTCAGACAGGCATTGCCTTCGCACAGCCATTCATAAATAACAGTGTTTCAAGGCTTGCAAATGCTGAATTCCCTCAGGAGAGGGTACCCATAATCATAGGAATAGGATCACTTGCCATATTCCTTGGCGTGGGTGCAGGTATGCTCCTCCCATCAATAATGGTACAGTACATGGGCTTCGATTCAATGATGCTCTGGACCTCTGTCTTCTCAATCGAGGTATTACTTCTTTATCTCCTGGCAATCACGGTATCAGGATTAAGGGAAAAGATATCTGAAAAGGGTGAGCTGAAATACAGGCACCTCTTCGGTATAAGGGAGCTCCTCATATTTTCCATGATAACATTCGTGGGCATGGGTGTTTTCAACGGCCTCCTGACATGGATACAGCCAATGCTCGCACACCTGAATGTGAGCGATATTGAGGTGGGAATCGATGGCCTGATGTTCGTGGTTGGAGGCATGGTGGGGAGTGCAGTAATACCATGGCTTGTCACCATTTACCGCAGAAGGAGGATATTCATATTGATTGCATTCTTTGTTTCAGTCCCCGTGCTTTTCCTTATGCCATTCATAAATAGCTTTATTGTTATGGTGGCGGTAACTGGAATACTTGGATTCTTCATGCTTGGTAGTTTTCCGGTGCTCATTGACTGGGGTACAATTGTTGCGGGCACCGCACTTGCGGGATCAGCAACATCATTCCTCTGGTTTATGGGCCAGATCGGTGGATTCATCATACCCCTTTTCATGGGGATACTGGGAAGCTCTTCACCTGATGGAACATACCTTTATGCACTTCTCATGGATGGCATACTCTTCATCATACTTGTTCCATTCCTTCTGATGGTAAAGGAATCTCAAAGGATCATCTCACCAGGCAGTGATTCCCAGTAATAGTAAAAAAGCCTGTTTATCCAGCCCACACCCCTTTCCTCATCAGAATAGAAGGTGATACCATAATCTAGATCCCCCTTCAGCAGAGGTAGATTGAACTCAGCCGTGTTTGCATCTGCAAGTATCACCATCTGAACATCTTCCACCAGCTTTATCCTTATATTTTTGACTTTAACCCCCTCCAGAAGCTTCATTATCTCACTTCCCGTATTCCTTGGGGCAATCAGCTTTACCTTCAGGTTTTTTTCCAGAAGCCTTTTCACAGGTTCTATGAATGGAAGGAGTATCTCCCTTGTCATTATATTCTCATAGGACTCTGCCACATTTAGCCTGTCCACTGTGAGATTGAATCCCTCTATGGTACCCTCCACCACCTTTATATTCTCAAGGTCACCGAGCGTGAGCTGGAATTCCATTGGAAGGAATGAGAGATCGTGCTCCATGAAAATGAAGGCAAATTTCTCAAGGAAATTGAGATTTTTGAGGTGAAGCATTAGAATCCTTCCAAGAGGTGAAAGTGTATATTCATTGGTACCTTTCCTTATAATGATGCCTGAGGAAACAAGCCTTTTCAGGTTCCTGCTCAGCTCGGGCTTTGGTATGCCCGTCTTCAATGAAAAATCCCTGAGGGTCATTTCACCCTCCTGGAGTGATTCAAGGATCCTTATCCTGTTCACATTTGATAGCTCGAATAGGACCCTTGATATCTTCACATTATCCATATGCATGTAGTTATGGAACAATTCGAATAAAAAATTTTCCAGGAGTGTTTATATACTCTCAGAGAATAATTTCAGGCATGGAATTTTCTTCTGCTGATTTTGTAAGGAGGATATGCGATGATTATGGTCCCAGGCTTTCAGGCAGCTATGGTGAACAGATGGCAGGTGAGGCAATTTATGAGGAAATGAGAAAATTTTCAGATGATGTGGAAAAGGAATTCTATGTGAGCAGGCCCAGGGCTTTCCTTGATTTTATCTGGTTTACAGCGTCATTCTACATCCTTGGTGCAGTACTATATTTCCTGAATTTACCTGTTTTTTCTGCAATCCTCCTCATGATTGGAATTCTCATATACGTATTACAGCAGAATCTTCTTCTGGAGGTAGTTGATATATTCTTTCCCAGGGTAAAGGAATTCCATGTAATTGGCAAGATAAGGCCCCTGAAGGAGGCAAAAAAATTGGCCATACTTTCAGCGCACTATGATTCGGCATACGAATTTCCCCTTCTGGGGAGGCACAGGAAAAAAGGTTTATTATTTCTAAACATGACCGTCTATTTTGCAATAGCATCCATTGTCATTACCATTGCATCAATTTTTTTCATTAATGTTCCCTTAAGGTTTTTCACATATGCATTGCTAATCATATCATCCATAATGGTACTCTATGTTTCATTAAACCTCAGATCAAACAGGGCTGTTCCAGGTGCAAACGATGACCTTGCGGCAGTTGCATCCATCATTGATGCAGGCATAAGATTGAGCATCCAAAGACCGGAAAAAACAGAGGTATGGATAGTTGCAATCGCAGGAGAAGAACACATGAGGGGTTCGAAGAGGTTCATTAGGAATCATCTCAATGAATTAAAATCAAGGAATTCCATGGTTTTTAACCTCGAAACACCTTCGGGCGATTATTTTCTAGTGACAACGGAGGAAAAGATGTTCCTTGCAAAACATTCACCTGAGGTGGTGGATATATTGGTGCAAGCAGCAGAAAAGACAGGCTCCAAATACAGGGTAGGTTCATTGCCCTTCCTTGGAAGCGAT
>PNIT01000069.1 GCA_002878135.1 Candidatus Aciduliprofundum sp. | reverse complement strand
TTTTCCTGAGGGTAGCTCGTAGAAAAACTTTTAGAAAATTGATTTTTCATAATTTTCTTTGATTTTTAACATTCTTGTTATGTTATATATGAAAAATTTCGTTATTTCTTGAATTAATTTTGCTAATCGAAACATTAAAAAAATGAGGAAAAGATGATGGTAAGTTGGAATCCTAGGTAAGGGATTCAGACAGAACCCAGAAAGTTAAATAATAATAATGAGATTAATAATCATGAGTTTTCCTGAGAATTTTCTATGGGGAACTGCCATATCAGCATTCCAGACCGAGATGGGCAGCTCCAGGGAATCCATAAGTGATAAATCTGATTGGTATGTTTGGGTCCATGATGCGGATAATATAAATGATGGAACTGTGAGTGGTGATCTGCCTGAGAACGGGGATGGTTTCTGGGATTATTATAAACAGGATATAGATAATGCAAAGTGGCTTGGCAATAATGTAATAAGGCTAAGTCTTGATTGGGCAAGGATATTTCCGGATGAAACCTTCGAAGTACCTGTAAGAGTAAAACGTACTGGAAATATTATTACAGATGTATCACTGGAGAGTGGATCTATGAAAAAACTTGAATCGATTGCAGAAATGGATGCAGTTGATCATTACAGGAAGATATTCTCATACATAAGATCAAAGGGAATGAAGGTTTTCCTCACTCTATATCACTGGCCCCTTCCACTCTGGCTGCACGATCCCATAGGATGTCACAAGGATATTGAAAATTGCAAGAAAAGGGGATGGCTGGACGAGGATACTCTGGTAGAATTTGCTAAATTTGCATATTTTGCATCAAAATATTTTTCAGCATATGTTGATATCTGGGAAACAATAAATGAGCCAGATGTAATCGCCTCTCAGGGTTACGTCCTAGGAGCAATATCAGGTTTTCCACCTGCAGTCTTTGATATACAGAAGGCCTTTGCAGCTGAAAAGAATCTTGTAATTGCCCATAGCCTGGCATACAGGGGTATTAAAAAGTTCTCCAGGCATGCTCCTGTTGGAATTGGAACTGCACCACAGTATTTTGAACCTGTATCTATGGACGATGAAACAGTTAACTTCGTCAATTATCTTAAATACCTGAACAATGAATGGTATCTGAACGGCGTTACCTTCGGATACCTGGACATGGACCTTGATGGTGTTTTTGATGAAAGGATTGAGAGATTCTATCCGCCGGATTACATAGGCATAGATTATTACCAGAGATTGAGGGTATCCTTCAAGGGGGAGGAAGGAGTGCCTTTTATATTCAATGCGGAGATACAACCCTGCACAGATTGCTCAGATTTTATGTGGGATATATACCCTCAGGGGTTAAGGATAGTTTTAAGGGAGATCTTTACCAGGTACAGGAAAAGGATCTATGTTCTGGAGAATGGCATCGCAGATTCTTCGGATACCAAGAGACCAGATTTTATAGTGAACCACATAGGGGAGATGGAAAAGTCATTAAAATATGATAAAGTTCCCTTGGATGGTTATTTCCACTGGTCCTTAATTGACAACTATGAATGGGCCAAGGGATTCTCCATGAGATTCGGTCTCTTCGGTGTTAACTATGATACAAAGGAAAGGTATGTTAGGAGGTCCGCTGAGATTTACAGGAATATATGTCTAAAAAAAGGTGAAATCTAGAAAATTTTATTATATAATTTTTCTATGAACATACATGGCAAAATTGCCCCTGAATAAAAAAATATTTTATGGCATTGGCCAGCTTGGTGTTACAATACCTGCATTCTTCATTTCCACGTACATATTCATTTTTTATTCACCCCTCCAGGGTACAAAGATTCTGGATGCATCAGTGGTAGGAATAGCTATGTTCCTTGGTACCCTTGTACAGGCAATAGCAAATCCTTTCATAGGAAACTGGAGTGATAAGCTCAAATTCAAGGTAGGTAGGAGAAGATTCTTCATATTGACAGGTTTCATACCGCTCTCACTCTTCTTCGCCCTAATTTGGTTTCCATTCTTCAGTGGTATAATAATGGCGGTGCTCCTTTTTGTTTACCTGCTTGGTTTCAATTTCCTCTTTGCCTATGTTGTTCTTCCATACCTGGCACTCATACCGGAGATATCAACAGAATCTGATGACAGGGTGGTTTTGACAACAATATCCGCATACTTTTCCATTGCAGGTATAATAATAGCATCCATACTCCCTGCCATTCTTCTCCTCCTAGGTGCAAGCCTTTCTGAGGTTGGCCTTATCCTTGCCCTCATTACACTGCTATCCTTCTTCCTTGTATTCATAAGTGTAAGGGAGAGCACAGGTGAAGAGAAAATGCCAAAGGAATATTCTGTTTTGAAGGCATTCATTCAAACATTCAGGAATAAAACATTTACAAGGTACATAGTTGCATATCTTTTCTTCCAGTTTGGATTCTATTTCTTCCTCACCTCGCTTGGATACTATGTGGAGAATATTGTCATGCCTGGATATCAGGGATATAAGACCTACATAGGTTTATTCACGCTTGTTGCCGTAATATTTACAATAATATTTTCCCCATTACTTGTCTGGTACACAAGGAGAAGGGGTGAGAAAAGGTCATTTATACTATTTACAACAATACTTGGCCTTGTCATGATTTCCACATTTTTCGTGGGATTGACAAGAATCCTCAGCAATACGGTACAGATGCTAATCGTTATGATATTTGCAGGCCTAGGTCTAACATCATATTTCATCCTCCCCAATGCGATTATATCTGAGATCATTGATGAGGATGAGATACTGACAGGTTACAGGCGTGAAGGGATGTATTTTGGAGTTCAGGGGCTACTTGAAAGGATACCGTCAGGTCTCTCAAGCTTTGCACTTGGTGTATGGATCACATATCTCTATTATCCTTCATCAAATGATATATACATCAGGCTGCTTGGTGTTGTGGGGGGCATTTCCATCATAATCACAGCCCTACTCTTCATATTTGTACCCCTGAAGGAAGGTGTGAGGAGAAATGGATGATGTGATCTATTCCCAGCTCCATGCACATTCAAGATATTCTGTGAACAGGTTCAGTGGTGAGGGTGCAATTCACAGGTATGTTTGGCCATTGGAAAGGCAGGTGGTAAAGTATCTTATGCTTAAACCTGAGAAGATATCTAGGATGGCGAGGGTACTGGGTCTATCATATGTGGCCATAACTGATCATAATACCCTCCCTGGTTATGAGGATGATAGGATAATAAGATCAGAGGAATGGGGGCAGAGAAAGGGCCATGCAAATTTTATTAACCTAAAAAGTGCCATACCTCCAGAATGCGGATATTTCAGGGGTATAGAACCGGATGAGAAAATTGATTTTTATGTGGCACTCAATCGTGCGAGGGAAAATGGTGCGATGGTGGTAATAAACCATCCATTCAAAAGGGATTCATGGCTCTGGGGTAATGATACCTATTCGCTTGTAGATGCCCTTGAGATATGGAACGGGCCCTGGAATTCAGAGAATGAGATGGCCTTAAAACTATGGAATGGACTGCTTGAGGAAGGTGTGAAAATACTTCCCATGGCAGGAAGCGATTTTCATACCGGATTACTTGACAGGCTCGATATGAATCTCATTGTAACTGAGAAATCGGATGACAAGCATGAATTCCTGAAAAATTTAAGGGCTTCCAGGTATTCAATAACAAGGGATCTGAATTCTCCATATATATTCCTTCATGATGATCTTGAATACTCCATAGGAAGATGCACAGATGGTACGGAAATGAGGATTATAACATATAAAAAGAATGAGAAAATCAGGGATCCTTCCTGCAGGGGTAATCTGAATAATATTTCACCTGAAGTATTCCTGAGGCTCGAGCTATGGAGGGGAGGTGAACCATTAAGCTTTTCCGTGCCCATATTTTTTAAGCATTGACTGTATAAAAAATCCAGAACTTCCAGGGAAATGTATACCTGTGAGGCATTTGCCAGTATTCTCGTCGATGGTCTCACACATTAAAAGTCTGTCAAGTGGCATTCTCCTTATCATATCATCATTATCAATGCCTGAAAGAATAAGTGTTGAATAGAAATGCAACCATGGATGTCTTACATGCCTGTTTCCTTCCCCAGGATATTTCCCCTTTATAAAATATGGATTCTCAGGTGAGAATACCCATTCAAGTGTTCTCCTGAATATATCTGAATCAATCTCTATGAAACCCAGATAAGGGAAAAGTAAAATTGATCCAGTTGGATCATCATAGAAATCATAGTTTCCCTTCAGGTCAGTGGAATAGATGAATCTTCCCTCCTTCACCATGTTTTCCATAACATCTTTTCTTATTCTTTCACATAGATCCAGCAGGCTATTTTTTACCCCATCCTCTATCGCCTTTGCAAACTCTTTCAGGGAATACCAGAATATTACATTGTTGAAGGTAACGTACTCATATTTCACCGGATCATCTGAGCTATTAAGTTCCGTTGAATATAAATGGTAGCCAGTGGCCCTTCTTTCCTCAGCCAGTGAAAGTATTTCCATCGCCATCTCTATGGCCCTTTTCTCATCCATTATTTTATATCTGATTGCATCCCTGAGGATTAGAAGGTAATATGATAGCTGATCCATCTCAAAACCCTCATACAATATTCTACCATCGAGATAGAGTGCATGTATGCCCTTGTTTTTCCAATATTTTTCGAGAACAGTTTCTATAAGGGATTTGGCCCTCTCTTTATCAAAATATTCTATTACGGGAAGCGACCAGAAGATGAAATCCCTTGCCCAGTATGCGGATGAAACATAGTATCTTGGGCTTTTGGATGCAAGTATACAGTTCTCATCATTGTCAATGCATATTCCATTTGAATAGAATATTGTTAACATTATGTTGCTGTACAGAAGATCATCATTTTCATATTCATCAAATATTTTCAGGAATTCTTCAGTCTCAGCAAGCAATCTATCCCTACCCAACCTGGATAGATGTACTGAGTTGAGCAATCCCCTCTCGGGTGTATCACCTATGGATACAAAATATCCCCCATTACCCTTCTTTATTCCCACAGATGGCATCTTGTTCCCCGTCTCTGAATAGAAAACTGGAAAATCTGACCATGGCGTTTTCAGTACTTTTGTTTCCATCACTTTTTCCCAGAATATCTTTGAATATGCACCAATAATCTGAGGTTTTATGTCATTACCTATGAAGAATCCATACCTCCCAGGTGGAATTATTAACTCATAATCACCTTTTTTTGTATGATTCCTGATCCATCCCCTTCCATTGAAAAATTTTTCATCCAGTAAGCCCTTAAATTTGAAGCAGAAAAGAGAATTGCTTGAGCTTAAAGGGAAGCATATCTCCGTTATTCCATTCTTGAGTAAAATGGAGAAATAGTAGTTTCCTCCTATTATGAAACCACTCTCAACATCCCTTTCAGGAACAGTGAGTTCATTGTAATTCAACCTCAAGCACCCCCTCAGGGTAAATGAGATTCCTGTTTTCAACATCCTTTCTATCATAGTATTCTGTAGGTCTGTAATCCTCAATGCCTATTATCTCCTTGAACCCCACTGTGGGTATGTTTCCAATGTATGCCATTGGCAGATCCCCCTTCTCAGCCTTCTTCATTATTGCAGACTGCCCCTCAAAATTTATATCGAGTATGTTACCCACCATCATGGGATTGATCGCATACCTCACATAAGGAAGCCTCTGGGCCACATAGTAGGAGGAATCCATCCAGTCCTCCGGCTGCCATCTACCATTGCCTATGTATGAATTCCATTTGCCAGGATTTGCATCTGGCTGAATGAAAAATTCCGCATCCCTTATCATAAATAGATAGTCTGGGCAGAAGGCATCAAGGCTGATGGCAATACCAAATTTTCTATCGTATATCTTAAATGATCTAACATCCTCAAGTTTTCCTGGGTCCAGGGAAAGTGATATCTCCATTTCCGTAAGATGAACCTTTCTCTGCCTGAAAATCTCTTTTCCGTATGTATCAAACACAAAACAGGTATTGTAAACACCTTCATTTTCACCCATGTTGTTGCATGTTATTGTATAAACACTGTACTCTCTTGATAGAGAGGAAAAGA
>PNIT01000033.1 GCA_002878135.1 Candidatus Aciduliprofundum sp. | reverse complement strand
AAAATTTATGCCAATATGGGTTCCAGGAAATATAAAAGACACAAATATGCAGAGATTCATTGATTATGTTAATTTGAGGAGGGGTATGGATATAAAAGATTACTGGGGCCTGTACAGATGGTCCATAGAGAATGTAGCAGAATTCTGGGAGGATGTATGGGATTTCGTGGGGATAATAAGCTCAGAAAGGTTCAAGTATGCTGTAAAGGATATTGAGAGATTTCCAGGGGCAAGGTGGTTCGTGGGGGCAAGGCTTAATTTTGCCCAGAACCTTCTCAGGTATAGGGATGAGAGAAAGGCAATAGTATTCAGAAATGAAATGGATAGAAGGGAGGAAATAACATACTCTGAACTTTATCAAAGGGTATCTGTAATACACAATTATCTGAGGGAGAAGGGCATTGGAAAGGAGGATCGCGTCGCAGCATACATGCCGAACATACCTGAAACAGTAATATCCATGCTTGGAACAACATCTCTTGGTTCATCATGGTCCTCCGCTGGAACAGAGCTTGGGCCCAGGGTACTAATTGATAGATTTTCCCAGATATCCCCAAAATTCCTTTTTGCTGTGGATGGTTATTATTATAAGGGTAAGGTTTATAGCACAATTGAAAATGTTAGAATAATCCTTGATAATCTTCCCGGCCTGGAGGGTGCACTCATATTCCCCTATGCAGGTATAGGGGAAAGGATAAGGGATGATAGGGTAGAATATTACGATGATATAAATTCAAGATATTCTGGGGTTATTGAATTTGAGCAGGTGGAATCATCCCATCCACTATACATAATGTTCTCATCGGGGACAACAGGCAAACCAAAGTCAATGGTGCAGGGTGTTGCCGGTGTTCTCGTGAACCATCTGAAGGAGCTCGTAATACACTCAGATCTTAGGAGGGGGGATGTTATCACATACATTACATCACCAAGCTGGATGATGTGGAACTGGCTGGTGAGCTCCCTTGCCGTGGGCAGTACAATCTTCCTTTACGATGGTAATCCACTTTACCCTGACTGGAGAAGGATGTGGAGATATGTGCAGGAGGAAGGCATTACAATATTCGGTTGCAGTGCAAGCTACATATATTCACTGAAGGCCGCAGGTGCAAGACCATCTGAATTCAACCTCACATCATTAAGGGAGATCTCTCAGACAGGATCACCACTTTCAAGGGACGGCTATAGATGGGTATACCAGAATGTGAAGAGAGATATTCACCTTAATTCAATATCAGGTGGCACAGACATAAATGGATGCTTCGCAATAGGCAGTCCTGTACTTCCTGTCAATGAGGGTGAAATACAGTCCCCCGGTCTTGGAATGAAGATTAAATGCTACGATGAGGAGGGTAATGAGATCTATGACAAGGTGGGTGAGCTTGTTTGTGAACTGCCATCACCATCCATGCCACTTTATTTCTTGAATGATTTTAACTATGAGAGATACATAGAAACATATTTCTCATTCTACAGACCAAAGGGTAAGAATGTTTGGAGGCACGGGGATTTCGTAATATTCCATAGCAAAACTGGTGGCATAACAATACTAGGAAGGTCAGATTCCACACTGAAACCTTCGGGTGTTAGGATAGGAACAGCTGAGATATACTCTGTCCTTGAAACAATACCTGAGATAGCGGACAGCGTTGTTGTTGGCAGGGATATGAACGGGGATCAGGAGATAATACTCTTTGTTAAGATGAAGGAAGGAAAGGTGCTTGATGAATCCCTGAGGAAGAGGATAAGGGATGAGCTTAGGCGCAACTGTTCACCCAGGCACGTACCTGACAAGATAATAGAGGTGAAGGACATTCCCTACACATTCAATCAGAAAAAGGTGGAGGTGGCAGTTTCAAACATAGTAAATGGAAGGCAGGTGACAAACAGGGATACAATAATAAATCCTGAGGCGCTCGATTATGTAGAGCAGGCATACAGGTCATTTGGAAAGAACTGATATGACGTAATCAACCTCCCTGTAGAACTCAGGATCCTTCTTATTCCTTGGCCTTGGTAGATTTACCCTGTGATCCTCTATTATCCTCCCAGGTCTTGGTGAGAGTATCAGGATCCTATCGCTCATCAGCACAGCCTCGTCAATGTTGTGGGTGACAAGTATCACAGAATCCGGTGGTATTGTGGGATCTGACCAGAGGAGAAGTACCTCCTCCCTCAGGGCCTCTGCAGTCAGAGAATCCAGTGAGGAAAAAGGCTCATCCATGAGGAGTATATCCGGGTCCACTGCTATGGCCCTAGCAAGACCTACCCTCTGCCTCATTCCACCGGAAAGTTCCTTTGGATATGCATTTTCAAAGCCATCCAGACCCACTATTGAAAGGTATTTCCTTGCTATCTTCACCCTCTCTTCCTTAGGTATACCCAGGGGTTCAAGAACTATCTCAACATTCTCCTGAACTGTGAGCCAGGGGAAGAGAGATGGTGTCTGGAAAACCATTGCGAACCTAGGTTTTGCCTCATTTATTGGCCTGCCGTTGTAGAGTATCTCCCCCTCGGTGGCATTCTCAAGACCCATAAGTACCCTTAAAAGTGATGATTTGCCACATCCCGATGGTCCAACTATGGAAAGGAACTCCCTTTTCTCGAGGCTGAATGATATGTTCTGAAAGGCAATTACCTTCTTTCCGTTAACACCGTAGCTCTTTGAAAGGTTCTTCACCTCGAGAAATGGCATGAGATTGTTAAATGTTTCAAATTATAATTATTTTTCTTGTCTCGGAGCAAGTATTGGATAGTATATTACCTCCTTTATGCTCCTTGCCCCGGTCAGTATCATGGAAAGCCTGTCAATGCCTATGCCAACACCACCAGCATTGGGCATGCCCGTCCTAAGGGCCTCTATGAAGTCTGTATCCATCTGCTGGGCCTCCTCATCCCCCAGGGTCCTCCTCTCCACCTCCTCCCTGAAGAATTTCTCCTGTAGAATGGGATCGTTCAGTTCAGTATAACCGTTGGCAATCTCTATGCCATTCATGTAGAGTTCAAACCTCTCTATGAGGGATGGATCATCCCTGTGAAGCTTGCAAAGTGGTGTGCTTTCCCTGGGATAGTCAATGACAAATACAGGCTCTATGAATGTCTCCTCGAACATGGATTCAAAGATCTTTGTGATGGCTATACCCCTCACATAGGCAGGCATTTTTATATCATATTTTTTAAGGAGCTGCTTTATCTCATCATCACCTATACTCCTTGCATCAATCCCATTCTCGTAGAGAAGATCAAGCATCCTCACCTTTTTCCATGGCTTCGATAGATCAACATCCTTTCCATTCAGCTTCACATTGTATGAACCGTTTACCTTGAAGGCAACATGCTTTATGAGATTCTCTGTGAGATCCATCATATGCCTGTAATCCTTGAATGCCTCGTATATCTCTATCATGGTGAACTCTGGGTTATGCCTTGAATCTATGTCCTCATTCCTGAAATCCTTCCCAATCTCATATACCCTGGGATATCCTGCCACAAGGAGCCTCTTAAGGTATAGCTCATCTGAGATCCTCAGATAATAGTTCCTCTCTATTGCGTTAACATAAGTTATGAATGGTTTTGCGTTTGCACCACCATAAACGGGCTGCAGTATTGGTGTCTCAAACTCAAGGAAACCAAGGGAGTTAAGATAGTTCCTTATCTCCCTTGTTATGGCACTCCTCTTCCTGAATATCTCAAATACCTCCGGGTTGAGTATCATGTCAAGGTATCTCTGCCTGTACCTTGTTTCCACATCCTCAATCCCAAACCACTGGTGGGGAAGATCGTACAAGGATTTGGATAGGATTGCAAAATCCTTCAGGAGTATGCTCAGTTCACCTTTATCTGTTCTAACAACATCCCCCTTTACACCCAGGAAATCACCCCTGTCAACAATCTCCTTGAATCTTGTGTATGCTTCACCCAGTACATCGTACCTAAGGAATATCTGTATCCTGGATCCATCCATGACAAGGTCTCCAAAACCCACCTTCCCATGGTACCTCAGTGCCATGAGCCTTCCAGCGGTAGATACCTCCTTTCCCATCAGCTCCTCTTGCCTTTTTAAAATTTCCCCAACATCAAGTGTTACATGGAAATAATGCGGGTATGGATCTATGCCCATCCTCCTTATCTCATCTAGCTTCTTCAACCTGTCCTCAAAATCCTTCCTCTCAGGCATGGGGATCACACCGTTATGGATTCCCTGATCCTTCCCAGCCTTTCCTTGAGTCTCTTTATTGCAACAAGAAGTGTATCCTTGGCGCTCAGTGATCCATCGGTCTCAAATTGAAATATGAATCTTTTATCATCCTCAACTATCTTCACATCATTATAATTGTATAGCCTTGCTATGTGCCTGCAGGGTAGATCATCAGTAATTACAAGATATTTTTCATCTTCTGATATTATGTTCTTCTGGCAATCCTTTTTAAGTATCTCATAGAGCTCATTTCCCCTGGGTACATGGAATTCCCTGTGGTATTTGTATGATACACCACTGGTCACCTGCCATCTCGCATGTTCCTTTGCAGTACCCATTATTGCCTCAGCATCTATAACAAGGGCCTGCTTCTCATTAAGCTTCACAATGGGTATGTTCTTATCCACAGGAGCAAATGCGGGATCACCAACGGGTATTAGATCACCCGAATAAACTGTACAGGGACCAAACTTTGACAATGTGTAAGTTACCGTGCACAGTGGGCAGGCCTGATCTGGGGGATGCTGGCATTCATCCCTGAATTTCATCCTTAGATCTGTTGGTAATGGTATTAAGCCAAGCCTGTGAGCAATTATCTCATTGAAAAGTGGTGATGAGCTATTGTAAATCTCCACCTTTCCATCCTGGGTGGTCTTCTGAACAGATCCAAGGTGGAATGATACATTCTTTATGGCCAGTTTTGGTATATCGTTTATGAGTGTTCTCCTGAGCATGTTTGCAATGGAATAATTAATTCCCTCTATCTCGAACCTCATATACCTTTCATTCATCTCAATTATGGTGAACCTCATAAGTTTAATCGCCCCTTTTCCTTATACCCTTCTTCCCCTCTTTCCGCCCTTCCTTCTTGTACCATCATGTGGTATTGGTGTCACATCCTCTACCCTGAGAACCTTGAAACCTGCCCTCGTGAGTGCCCTTATGGCCGCCTGAGCACCAGGTCCAGTTGAATGGCTCTTGCTACCACCTGGCGCCCTTACCTTTATTATTATCTCATTGATCCCCTTTTCCCTTAGCTTCTCAGTTATTATGTCCGATGCCTTCATGGCAGCGTAGGGAGATGATTCATCCCTGTCAGCCTTTACCACCATTCCTCCCGAGGCCTTGGCAAGGGTCTCAGCCCCCGTTATATCAGTAACTGTTATTATGGTGTTATTATGGGATGAAAATATGTGCACTACAGCTATCTTACTCATTCTGCACCCTCCTTAGCCTTCTGCCTCATTGGATGTAGTTCATTTGAAAGTGGTGAGAATGGATTGTACCTTATGGTGGGCTCCTCCTCTTTCTTAACAAGATATCCAGGTATGGAAACAACCCTTTCCCCTACCATTATGTGTCCATGTGTGATGAACTGCCTTGCCTGCAGAGGTGTGTTTGCAAGGCCAAGCTTGAAAACCACGGATTCAAGCCTCCTGTCGAGAATGTTGTCAATGGTGAGCGTCAATATTGCATCTATGCTTGCATTTGATTGATCCAGAAGGCCATATTTTATTAACTTCTGAAGTATCTGATCAAGCTCCTTCTTTGCCTGTGGATCGTTGTACCTTATAAGTGCCTGGAGCCTCCTCGCCTGCGCCCTGAAGTTCCTAAGTATTGACTGTGCCTTCCACAGCTCCCTCTTGTTCTTCAGACCATACCTCTTCAGGAGCTTGTTCTCCTCCGCAATCCTCTCCTTCTCCCAGGGCCTTCTGGGTGTTTCATAGAGCTTTCTGTTAAACTTTGGATCTCCCATCAGGTCTTCACCTCTTTCTTCTTTGAAACACCTACTGTTAAGCCTCTCCTGTCATTGGACCTTGTCCTCTGACCCCTAACGGGCAATCCCCTCTCATGCCTTATACCCCTGTAGGCCCTTATCTTCTTCAGGAGGTCAATATCATCCTTTATTGCAAGCTCCAAATCTGAGACAAGGAGGTGAATGTTCCTGCCTGTGAGGAGATCCCTCTTTCTGTTTACTGCCCACCAGGGAAGGTGTTCACCCGGGTTATCAAGAATCTTCTTCAACCTGTCTATCTCATCATCGCTGAGCTCTCCAATCTTCTTTGTCTTTGGTATACCTGCTGCCTTCAAAATAAGCTCAGAAGCTCTATATCCTATACCCTTTATTGCCATAAGGCCATAAACAGCAATACGGTTACCATC
>PNIT01000145.1 GCA_002878135.1 Candidatus Aciduliprofundum sp. | reverse complement strand
TGAATAATGGTATGTACCAGAGATCAACCAATTCCACAATAACATTCAACCTCAAAAATGGAACATATTATTATCAGGTAGTATATCCCTCTGGATATGTAATGAATGGACTGAGTAATAAGATAGTAATAAATGGATCATCATTAACCATAAAATTAACATTCGTAACGAAGAATTCAGGCGGATCTTATTTCAATTACATAATTTATTTGGTGATAATATCAGCAACAATATTCTTATCAATATTCCTAATAAGGAGAAGAAAAAGATGATTTAAAACATCAATAAGGGAATGAACCCCTACGGGCAACCTGAAGATGAAAATTCCTATGCACTGATGATTTTAATTAAAAGAGTTAAATAAAATATACGTATCATCATGACGATATTTGAAAAGAAATTTTTAAATATACTCAGAAAAATGAAGATCTGGTGGTAAAATGGAGAAGCTTACGAAGGGAATGAAGTTGCTGAAGATCTTCCTGCTGATGATCATCCCATGGACATTCATTGTTTTTCTTGCACCATTATACAATACCAAGGAACCATTTCTGGGGGGATGGCCATTCCTTTACTGGTACCTATTCATGTGGGTCTTCATACAGCCTGTGTTTACGTTCATTGTATTCAGATACATTGATAGGGAGAGGTGGTAGAATTGTTCAGTGATATTGATTATGCTATATTCTTCACGCTCATTGGCCTCACCATAGTTGTCTCATTCCTTGGAGCCAGGTGGAGGAAGGCAGACTTTTCAAAGATAAGCGAATGGAGCATTGGTGGAAGAAAGTTTGGAACAATAATCGTATGGTTCCTAATGGGAGGTGACATATACACTGCCTACGCACTCATATCCGTTCCTGGCGGTGCATACGGTATGGGCGGATTTATACTATACTCTGCGGTTTACGGTTCAATCTCATATCCATTCCTATACTATGTGGCCCCAAGACTTTACCTGATCGCAAAGAGAAAGGGTATGATAACCGGTGGCGATTATGTTAAGGAGAGGTTCAGCAGCCCTACGCTTGCACTCCTCATAGCAATAACGGGCATAATTGCAATGCTTCCTTACATTGCACTACAGATTGTTGGTATCAAGTATGTTCTCGTTGCCATGAACTTCCCGGTGATAGAAAGCTACCTAATAGCATTTCTTATAGTTGCTGCATTCACTATAGTGGCTGGTCTCAGGGGTCCCGCCCTGGGGGCAATAATTAAGGATGTCCTCCTCTGGGGCGTAATAATTACAATAACAGTGGTACTCTTCATTCAGTTCAGCGGATTCGGAACAGTTTTTGCACATCTTGATGCAATTCACAAGAATTATCTTATACCAAACAATCTAATGCTGGGCTATATCACACTTGCCTTCGGTAATGGCATTGCATGGCTGCTCTTCCCTAACCTTCTTACTGGCATATTTGGATCCAAGGATGCTAAAACAATAAAGAAGAATTCAGTCTTCCTCCCTGTTTACCAGGTATGGATGGTGATACTTGCGATCATAGGTCTCATCGCACTCAGTGAAAACCTTATACCCAGCAAGATATCAAGCCTTGCATTTCCAAGTGTTCTCAATGCATATTTCCCTCCCACCTTTGTTGTGATTGCCTTTGCGGCAATAATAATAGGTGCAATGATACCCGCAGCAATTCAGGCCCTCTCGGCTGCCAACCTTATAACAAGGAATATCTATCTTGAATATTTCAATAGAAGAGCAAATGAGAGGAGGCAGGTGCTGATTGGAAGGATATTTGTATTCGTTATGATAGTTGCAAGCCTAATATTCGTTCTCACACCTGCTGCCTCAGGCCTCATATTCTATCTTCTCACAATGAGCTATGCATGGCTTCTCCAGACACTTCCAGCAATAATACTCTCCATGTACTGGCACAAGCTTGATAAATACAGTGTTGGCGCTGGGTGGCTGGTGGGTGTAGCATTCACCACGTACGGCCTCTTCACAGTGAACTTCTCCTCATCTCTCCTACCCTGGCTCTCCTACATGTACGTTGGGATCGCAGGACTGATATTTAACCTCATAGTGCTATTCATAGTTCATGCCTTTGTAAGGCTCCTGAAGGTGAGGTATACTTCTGGTATAATGCCCGCCGAATTCACAGATTTTGATGAGGCATTTGCGGGAGTCAAGGAGTGGAGGAAGGATGATTTTAGAGCAGGCAAGGAGTAAGCAGAAGGAGATAGTGGAACTGAGGCGTCTCCTTCACCAGTACCCCGAGGTGGCGCACAGGGAATTCAAGACACATAGGATACTCCTGGAGCACCTTGAAAGGTTGGGTATAGAAATAAGGGCGCCTGTGGCTGGAACGGGTATTGTGGCTGATATAAGGGGAAAGGGCAGGGGAAAGACTGTTGCCCTAAGGGCAGATATAGATGCATTACCCATAAAGGAGGAGAACGATGTACCCTACAGATCCCTTAATGATGGTTTCATGCATGCCTGCGGGCATGATGCTCACATGAGCATGGTCTACGGTGCGGCCCTTGTACTGAACGATATGAGGGATAAACTGGATGGCAATGTTAGGCTCATATTTCAGCCAGCGGAGGAGGAGGGAACACTTGGTGGAGCAAAACCCATGATAGAGGAAGGTGCCCTGGAGGGCGTTGATTACATCCTTGGCATGCACGTATGGCCTGAACTACCCGAGGGAACGGTTGGCTACAGGAGCGGGCCATTCTTTGCAGCCGCAGATACATTCCATCTGGACATAATAGGCAAGGGAGGCCATGGCGCTAAACCTGATATGACCGTAGATCCAATAGTTGTATCATCGAAGGTGATAGATGCCCTGCAGTTGATATCATCAAGGGAGATAGATCCGCTTGAGCCTGTGGTGGTGACAGTTGGAAGCATTCACGGTGGGACCGCCCACAACATAATACCTGACAGGGTGGAGATGAAGGGAACGGTAAGGACAATGAATCCAAAGACAAGGGACACCATGGAGGCAAGGATGAGGAGGATAATAGGTGGAATAACATCCGCCTTCAATGCCAGCTATTCCCTCAATTACATATATGGATATCCTGTTCTGGTGAACGACAGGAATGTAACTGAGATAATGCGATCAAACCTGGAGAATCTTGTTGGTAAGGAAAGGGTGGTGGAGGCAAGGCAGACCATGGGCGGTGAGGATTTTGCCTATTACCTCCAGAAGGTACCTGGCACATTCCTTCTCCTCGGTGTTTACAATGAAAAGCTGGGCTATGTGAACAGCGTTCATACATCCAGGTTCAATCTAAATGAGGATATACTGCCCCTGGGTTCCGCCATCTTCGTTTCTGGCGTGATGGAGCTCCTCAAACATTAAATTTTTCAATTATATTTTTAGTTATAGTTTCAGATTTTTTCGTTGCACTCTCAATTGCCCTCATGAACGCCGTCCTTATGCCAGAATCCTCAAGCTCATATATCGCATCTATTGTAACCCCAGCGGGTGTGATCACGAGCTCCTTGAGTATGGATGGATGATCACCGCTCTCCCCAACAAGCTTTGCAGCGCCCAAAACGGTCTCGTATGATGCTTTGAGTGCAAGTTCCCTGGGGAGACCCACCTTCAATCCTGCGTACATCATGCTCTCTATGACGGTGAGTATGTATGCTGGTCCGCTTCCGCTGAGTGCTGTGAGGGCATCCATGTATTTCTCCTCCACCTCCTCTATCCTACCAAAGGAGGATAGAAGTTCCCTCACCTCCGCCTTCCTTTCCTCAGGAAATTCATCATCGAAGCAATAGACTGTGAAACCCCCACCCACCCTTGCTGCTATGTTTGTCATGGCCCTTACAGTATATGACCTTGAAAATTTCTTTATGACGCCAACTGGAAGTGCGGCAGCAAGTGAAATCAGTATCTTGTCCTGCATATCCTCTGATAATCTTTTTATTTCAGAGACGGCATCCATGGGCTTCAGTGATATTATGATGATGTCCGATGATTGCACTGCCCTCCTGTTGTCTGAACAGATCTCTATGCCCATACCTTCAAGATCCTGAATCTTCTCCTTCCTCCTCCTGGTTGCTATTACTCCATATCCATTCTTCCTGAGGGCGATGGCCACTGCGCTTCCAATGGTCCCGGCACCTATGACGGCCACCTTCTGTTTCATCCCTTCGGGGAATTTTGAAATATTAATAAATGTTATTCTATTCTTTCAAACTTTTTAACATATAATTTCAGTTTTCTTTTATCAAAATATATGTTTCCATTCTCATCCTCCACCTCTCCCCTCTGGTTATCCACAGGATCCGACCTGAAATATCTCTTATCAGGTATGAACGGTGCCTGGAAATCCTCATTAGCCACCATCCTGAATGCATCAAGTGATCCAAAGTAGAAATCACTCCTCCAGGGGTTACCCTTGAATTCATTTCCGAATGAGGGATCCACTGGTATCCATCCATTATCCGCATAAACCTGTGCCCAGTCATGGGGTGTTATGGAGAATGGGGTGACGAACCAGCCACTCTGCCATTTAGCGTATACACCCGAGATCCTGCTCAAAGTAATGAAAAGTAGAGCCTGCATGCCACAGTCACCCCTGAGGCTGCTGGCCATGTATTCACCAATGTTGTCAAAGTGTATGTACTCAGGTACATAATTATATCTAACATGGGAAACTACCCAGGCATAGATCCTCCTCGCCTTCATCACTGGATCCTCTTCATCCTTTACTATGCTTTCTGCAAGGTTCCTAAGATATGGTGAAAATCTAACATGTGGCAATTTTTCAGATATATGTTTATCTCCCTTTGGATAGGTGTCATCAATGCCCATCTCTGAAATCTCATAATAGAATTCAGCGAAGAATTCCTTTCCCTTACCCTCCATGTAGATGGTCCTGTGGTCCATGTTATCAGAAATAAAATAATTTCCGTGGCTTGCCCTTATCAGCCTTACTTTTTTTGAGAAACCATTCTCAACAGGGAAGGGGAGCCATACCCTGTAGAACCCCTCCCTTTCCATCCTTATCCTTATGCCTGAGATGACACCATAGGTGTGCCTTTCACCATCAGTGATCCTCCTTATGGATTCGTTTACAAGAGATTTTATCCTTGTATCCTCCTTTTCCTTAAGCCTTTCTCCAAGTTCTGGTTTTAAAAAGATTAGATTGTTAACGAACCTGTTAAAGTATCTTTCCCTTCCCTCCAATTTTATGTAATCCACAAGGCCGGAGTTTATGTAGGAATTGAACTCCTCCTCATCAATGCCATCTATCTTTTCCTTCAGCATTCTAATGGCCTTCTTTCTACCTATACCATAATCCTTAGCCATAAGAGGTAGCCTGAATTTCTCGTACTCAAGCCTTTTCCTAAGATCTTCAGGTATATCAAGGGAGAGGTATTGATCTATGATCCTCATGGCTGATGAAAAGTTCCCCCTGATCTTCTCCTCCTCCACCCTCTTTGGCAGCGGTACGGAAAGAAAATCCATGCTCTGGATTAATCCTAGGCATATTTAATGTTTCCTGAGTAAATTCTGATATGAAAAATAAAACATAATGAAATTTATTATTGGGATTGCAATTCACATAATCATGAAGGGTTATGCTGAAAACATCCTGTTTGTAGATTTATCAAATGGTGAGATAGAGAAGCAGAAGCTAGATCAACATATTGCAAGGAGATTTCTTGGCGGTATAGGTTTGGCCGCATATTACCTCTACAGGTTTGTTCCAAAGGGTGCAGATCCCCTTGGCCCTGAAAATGCACTCATAATATCACCTGGGCTCCTTGTAACTAGTGGTATACCCACAGCATCAAAGACCGTTTTTGTTTCAAAATCACCCCTCACCGGTGGCTTTGGAAGGGCTGTTGCTGGCGCCACCATAGGTCCTGAGATAAAAAAGGCAGGGTATGAGGCAATAATCATCAAGGGCATTGCAAAGAAGCCATCCATCCTTGTGATAGATGATGATAGGGTGAGCTTGGAGGAAACGGATCTCTGGGGAAAGGACACAAGGGAGACGCAGGAAACACTGAAAAAGAGATACCCGGGACATCATACGGCGGCCATAGGACCTGCGGGTGAGAATCTTTCAAAGATTGCAATCATTGACTGTGAGGAGAGGCAGGCGGCGAGGACAGGCCTTGGTGCTGTAATGGGATCTAAAAAGCTGAAGGCAATAGTTGTGAGGGGTACCGGAAGGATTGAACCGGCCAACAGGGAAAAGATGCTAGAGCTCATAAAGAAATGGGTGAACGTGATGAAGGATCATCCAGCCTCAAGGGATGACATGAAATACGGTACGGGTGAATTCTACGCCTGGATGAACACGCAGAGGGGTACATTCCCATCAAGGAACTGGCAGCAGGGTTATTTCCAGAAGTCATATGACAATCTAAAGGAGGGTGAATTATCAGGGATAGATC
>PNIT01000078.1 GCA_002878135.1 Candidatus Aciduliprofundum sp. | reverse complement strand
AGGGAGCTTGGTGCTTTAACGGTTGCTGTTGTTACATTACCATTCAGCTCTGAAGGTAAATACAGGTTCGAGAACGCCGTATGGGGTCTGGAGAGGCTGCTTGAGAATTCTGATTCAGTCATTGTCATAGAGAATGATAAGCTTCTCAAGCTTGTTCCCAGGATGCCACTCAACAGGGCTTTCAAGGTGGCGGATGAGATCCTCGTAAAGGCAATTAGGGGGATCTCTGAGATGATAACAAAGCCAGGGTTGATTAACCTTGACTATAATGACCTAAAAACAATAATGAAGGGGAGCGGCCTTGCGGTGATAGGCCTTGGTGAGAGTGACAGCGAGAAGAGGGCAGAGATAGCAACAAACAATGCAATAAACTCCCCCTTGATTGACATAGACATAAAGGATGCAACGGGCGCCATAGTTGATGTGATAGGAGGGGAGGACATGACAGTTGAGGAGGCGCACAAGGCAGTTTCAATAATTGAATCAAAGATGGACAAAAACGCAAGGATAATATGGGGTGCATCCATAAGGCCTGACTACAGGAGAAAGATGAGCGTGATGGTGGTAGTAACGGGCATAAGGGGTAAGCCTAAGTACATGCTCACGGAATCTGGAATAAAGCTTGATATAGTGAAATGAGATTGGGGTGTTATCCATGACAATTGTTGATAGCTTCGAGGAAATACAGGATAAAATTGAGGACTGGTTCTCAAGGATAGGCAAGGGCAGGTATTCAAGGGTACTAAAGATGGCAAGGAAGCCAACAAGGGATGAATACATAAAGGTGGTGGGCATAACAACTTTGGGCATAGTGATCATAGGCACCATAGGTTTTTTAATCTATTACATCATGGTAATTTTGACAAAGGTTCCTTAGGGGGTAATGGAGTTGATAGATAGCAATAACCTGACGGATTCAATGAAAATGGGTGAAAAGAAGGCGGATGTTTTCACTGTCACATGCAACAGGGACAGGTTTGACATATCCGCAGGAAGGTATGCAGAGGTGCAGGTAACTGTCTCTGGCCAGGGTGAGAGGCCAGATAATTACAAGGTAACTATATCATTCCAGTTCGAGGTGAAGAATCAGGATCTGGAATGGATCATATCCTCCCAGGGCATTGAAAACAAGAAGATGAAGGTGGAGGAGATATCAGAGTTAGTTCTACCTTCCAAAAACAGGCCAGTGGAGAGCATGGTGCACATCCAGGGCACAAAGCCTTTCACATTCATGATCAGGGTTCTGACGCCAAAGAGCTCTGAGTACGGTGACCATGCAAGGATGAGCATAAGGATTGAATCAACCACGGACCCTGCAATCTCAGGATCATGCACAACGGACATATACATAGTTGCCACCATAGTTGCTCTGAAGGTGCAGATAGGGAAGGAGGTGGAGATAGCCAGGGACCTGGGGAACAAGGTGAAGCAGAACAGGATTGATTATGTATTCTCAATATTCGTCCCGGGTGAGACATCAAAGCTGAAGGGCTATGTTTTCGTCGAGACGATACAGCCTGACAGGATGCTCTCTTTCATAAAGAATGTCAAGGGCATAAAGGGAGTGGTGAAGGGTGAGATGGACATAGCTGAGATCATGCACTACATGACCCCCAGGGCAGCTGTGGAAAACCTTCAGGTGGGCAATTTCGTTGAGCTCATCGATGGCCCTTTCAAGGGTGAGAAGGGAAGGATAGTTGAGATAGATACTGCAAACGATAAAATAGTAGTAGAACTTACGGAATCCCTGGTACCCATACCTGTCACAGTGAGGGCAGGTTCCGTAAGGGTAATTGATAAGGAGTGATGCATTATGGTTCAGACCATTGAGATACTCGTCGAAGGTGGAAAGGCGACACCTGGTCCACCCCTTGGCCCAGCACTTGGACCACTGGGTGTGAACATAGGCCAGGTGGTGAAGGAGATAAATGAGAAGACGAAGAACTACGAGGGCATGCAGGTGCCAGTGAAGGTTTCAGTGGACCCAAAGACAAAGACATTCACCGTCACGGTGGGAACACCGCCAGTGAGCGCTCTTATAAAGAAGGAGCTTGGCATTGAGAAGGGCTCTGGAAACCCGAAGGCGAACAAGGTGGGTGATCTGAGCCTTGAGAAGGTGAAGAAGATAGCGAGGATGAAGATTCAGGATTCATTATCACCTGATCTAAGGGCAATGGTGATGGAGGTCCTCGGGTCCTGCGTCTCCATGGGTGTCACGGTTGAGGGAATGGACCCCAGGGAGGTGCAGGAGAAGATAAGGAAGGATGAGATAAAGATAGAGGAATGAAAGATTTAAATAGTATACCAATTTAGGGTATTAAGGTCTGTAGGAGAGCCTTTGTGCTCGCTTGGACTACAGGAGGAATGTCTGATGGACAAATCCATATACGAGGTAGTGAAGAAGGCGCTCGAGGAATCGAAGAAGAGGAATTTTACTGAGAGTGTTGAGCTTGCAATAAACCTCAGGTACGTTGACCTAGCAGATCCTAAAAAGAGGATAAACGAGGAGATTGCACTTCCACACGGCAGGGGAAAGGAAATAAAGGTGGCTGTTTTTGCATCTGGTGATACTGCCTACAGGGCAAGAAATTCTGCTGATCTGATCATCCCCCCAGAGGATATTGACAAGCTTGCAGAGGACAAGAGGAGTGCAAAGAAGCTTGCAAACAAGTACGATTATTTCCTTGCTGAGTCAGCACTGATGACAAAGATAGGTAAGGTCCTGGGTGTTGTTCTTGGTCCCAGGGGAAAGATGCCAAAGCCAATACCCCCGGGCAGCGATCCAACTCAGATGATCATGAACCTGAAGAGGACCGTGAGGGCGAGGAGCAGGGAGAGGAGGACCTTCCATGTTCCAGTGGGAACAAGGGCCATGAAGCCCGAGGAGATAACGGAGAACATTGAAGAGGTTCTTAAAAAAATAACATCAAAGCTTGAGAAGGGCACGGGCAACATAGAGAGCGTGTATGTCAAGACCACCATGGGCCCGGCGTACAGGCTGGAGGTGAAGTGAGATGGTCTCAAGCAAGAACAAGGAAGAGGTGAAGAAACTCCTCGATCTTATGGAGGGAAAAAACGTCATTGGCATAGTTGGCATCCATGGAATACCTGGTACGCAGATGAACAACATAAGGAGGAGCCTGAGGGGGAATGCGGAACTCGTTGTTAGCAAGAACACTCTGATATCAATCGCTCTACAGGATCTTGAGGGAAAGAAGAAGAATGTGAGCGAGCTTAGCAAATACCTCAGGGATCAGAGCGCCATAATAGTCAGCGATGAGGATCCATTCAAGCTTGCAAAGATAGTTGAGGCATCGAGGGCAAGGGCAGCGCCGAAGGGAGGCGAGATAGCCCCTGAGGATGTGGTCGTTCCTGCTGGGGAGACGGAGTTCAAGCCCGGGCCCATTGTTTCTGACCTTCAGAAGGTGGGCATACCTGCATCCATAGAGAAGGGAAAGGTGGTAATAAAGAAGGATACGGTGGTGGTAAGGAAGGGTGAAAAGATAAGCAGGGACCTTGCACAGATGCTTGCAAAGCTTGACATAAGGCCAATACCCGTTGGCCTTGAGATAAGGGCTTTCTACGAGGATGGTTACATATTCGGCAGCGATGCTCTGAAGATAGATACGGATAAGGTGATGAACGACCTGAGGACATCCATAATGAACGCATTCAATCTATCCCTCAACATAGGCTATTTCACAAGGCTCACAGTGCCCATACTCATATCCGATGCTTACATGAAGGCACTTTCCCTTGGAATAAACACAAACTATTTTACCCAGGATACTATAAAGCATCTGCTTGCTAGGGCAAACCTGCAGGCGATGGCAATAAAGGAAAAGATTGGAGAGATATGAAATTCAAAGGAGGTAAAAAATATGGAATATGTGTATAGTGTTCTGATCCTTCATTCTCTGGGTCAGAAGATAACGGAAGAGGGAGTGGAGAACATAATAAAGGCTGCAGGCGGAGAACCTGACAAGGCGAGGATAAAGGCACTTATATCCTCGCTTGAGGGAGTGAACATTGACGAGGCAATAAAGGCAACAGCATTTGCACCCGCGGCAGCACCGGCCCAGGCACAGGCACCGGAGAAGAAGGAAGAGAAGAAGGAAGAGAAGAAAGAGGAGAAGAAGGAAGAAGAAGAGGCCATGGCAGGTCTAGGGGCACTGTTCGGATAAATACCTCACCTCTAGATTTTTATGGACCTGGTAGAATTCATCGGACTCCTCATCATGTACGCAGTGCCAGCTGCAATGATAGTTCTATCATTCACGCTTGTCAAGAACATACTTCTCCTCATGGTAGCACTCACATGGCTTGGGGTTGCATTCTTCATACATCAGGTCTAACGTAGCTCCTCAGGATCTCCATTGCAGCATCGAACTTCGAGCCAGAAAATCTTTTTATTTTTTCCCTTCCAATTATCATAATGCTTGTCTCATTCTCCCTTACCTGGGAGAGGTTGTTGCCAACAACAAATCTCAGTGAATATTTAGATATCATTTTTCTTGCCTCTTCTATTATCCTTTCATCATCGAACTCCGCCTTGAATGCTATCAGATCCCCCCTGTATTCCTTCCTGAGTTCCTCAAGGAACTTTGGCGATGGTATCAGATCTATTTTTAATTCCTTATCACTCTTTATCTTACCCTCCACCTTCTTGACTGTGAAATCTGAGAGGGCCCCCGGTACGATTATGAGATCAAAATCCCTCATGTAATCAATCCTCGATACAAGATCCTCAACAGTGCTGAATCTCATGGTCCTGATGTATGGTGGAGGCAATATCTCAGACCTTCCCAGGAGAAGTGTGACATCACCACCGTGGTAGAAGAACACCCTCGCAATCTCTATTGATGTTCTTCCAGTTGATCTGTTTGTTATCACCCTCACGTCATCTATGGGCTCCTCCGATCCACCACCTATCACGAGCACCCTTTTATTTTTTAAAAAATCATTGAGCATGGCTATGGTGTTCGCCACTATAGTTTCATTGTCCTGAAGCTTCGCCTTTCCCTCCTCAATCTTTGGATCAAGGACCCTCACCCCGAGTGATCTTAGCTTCCCAATATTCTCAAGTATGACTGGGTTCCTCCACATGCTCTCGCTCATGGCTGGTGCTATTAGTATTGGCTTAGAACCGAGGAATGTAAGCGCAAAAAGAGTAACTGGCGTATCTCCTATTCCATGTGCAATCTTTGAGATTGTGTTTGCGGAGCATGGCGCGATGAGCATGAGATCGCACTCATCCTCGAGGATGACATGCTCAGTGAGTCCAGATATCTCCGTTATAGGTTCCCTGCCAGCTGCAAATTGCAATGAAGTCTTTGTTATTATCCTCAGGGATTCCTGGCTCATGACGGGATATACCTCGGCCCCATGCCTTATGAGTTCCCTTGAAAGCTTCACAGTCTCCTCTGCAGAAACAGAGCCAGTGATGCCAAGCACTATCTTTTTACCCTTAAGAAGTGAGCTTTTGATTCCCCTTATCCTGGAGGTGGGATCCATGCTTATCGTATTGTAACCATGGATTAATCTTTTGTCCAAAAATTTTATATATTATTCCCAATGTCCTACTTAGCATGAATCTAATAGAATTAGGTCTTACCGAAAGGGAGATGGACACGCTCATGGCAACCAAAAAGATATACAGCCAGGGCTGGCCGGCTAGGGTAGCCACATTATCCAGGGAGCTTAATGTAAGGCCTCCAACTGTGGAGGAGTACATAAATTCACTCATATCAAAGGGATATCTTGAGAAGAATGCGGGAATCGTGAGGCTAACACCCCTCGGAGATGGAATCGTCAGAAGGATTGAGAGAAACCACAGGATAATTGAGACATTCCTCTACAGGATGGGCATGGATGTGAATGAGGCATGCGAAAATGCTACCAAGATGCAGTACTATTCAACGGAGGATTTCATCAACTATCTCTGCAATCTCCTGGGACACCCGCACCAGTGCCCGCATGGGAAGGAGATACCCCAGGAAGAGAGCTGCTGTAAGAAGCCGCAGACCATGGAGATAGTTCTGAAGAGATGATCTTTCATGGACATTTTATCATTTCTTTTCAATCCCCCGCACGGACTTTTCCTGTGGGAGATACTTCTCATCTCATTCTTCCTGGGTATTCTGCATGGTATTACGCCTGATGAGCACACCTGGCCCATAACATTCAGCTATGCAGTTGGATCCTACAGCACAAAGGGCGGCATGAAGGCGGGTTTCCTCTTCTCCCTGGGCTTTACACTTCAGAGATCTTTTCTAACATTCCTTGGCTACATAGGCCTGGCTGCCATCTATGTGAAATACAACCTTGATGGCCCAGTATACCTCGCCGTGGGCATTGTCATGGCCATAGCCGGGTCCTACGTGCTCAGGGGCAGGTATTTCCACCTGCCCTTTGACAAGTTCCTTGGCGCAAAGAGGCACCACACTGAGGAGGC
>PNIT01000109.1 GCA_002878135.1 Candidatus Aciduliprofundum sp. | reverse complement strand
TTTTTGGTATAAGGGAACCTTTATTAAATAATTTTTTCATTCTCCATTGATGGTTGTTAAGGACAGGATTGGAAGAAGAAGGTACATAATAGTTTACAATGTTGATGACCTTGGAAGCATAATGAGGTCAATTTCAAAAAAATTCAGGATAGATATAAATTTTATATTCAAAACAGATCATTATTCCGTTTTCAGGATAAAGCACTGGGACAAGGAAAGGTTGCTCTCACTCCTGAGGGATTTCAACATTCCTACTCTCAGGGTAACGGGTACTGTTAAGAAGGCAAAGGAGATAGTGAAAAACAGGGAATCAGGGAACAAGGGATCTTAGCCTTTTCAGTGCCTCCCTTCTCTCCTTTGAATCAACGCCTTCTATCATCTTTTCAAGGAATTCAATGGATTCATCGTAGGATTTTCTATCAACGGGTCTCGGGACACCATCCTTACCTCCAAGGGCAAAGGAATACTTCACAGGATCCTTCCAGGATACCTCAGTTCCATAGATTATGTTTGATATGTAAGCGAGAGCCCTAACAGTGGAAGGACCCACACCCCTGAGTTCAACCAGCTCCTCATAGTTCCTTGGCTGAAACTCATATATATCCTTTAATGCATTCCAGTTAATCTTCCAGGGCATTTCAATGTAAGGAATGCCGTAGAAATCCTCAAGCCTCCTCAATCCCTTGCCCTCAACTATCATATTCTTCAATTTTTCTGGCCTCTCCCTTGCAATTTCAAGGGACATCTTTCTTGTTTCCTCACTCGCAGAAGAAGTGAGATCAAGTACCCTTTCAAGGATTAAGTTAGAAAAAATACCTGAATGAGGCTCATTAACAAGTGATTTTACATCGGACCCTATCCAGTGATACCTCCTGGCATACCTGTTTCCCTCATTCATACCCTGCTGCACAACGGTCCAGTTTCCTTCATCTGTGAATATTATTGTATGAAAATATATGTTGAACCCATCCTGAACAAGTGTATTATCCACCTTTGCTGACATCCTTGATATGTACTTTAGAATCCTTACCTTATCATCGCCTATCCCTGCCATCTCGGATATCTCCATAATCTCCTCGGGTGTTTTCAGTGCAGCTTTACCCTTGCCTCCAGCCACATACACACCTAGCTGCGCCCTGGAGAGGTATTCCTTCAATGCGCCCATCAATACAGTGGTCGTACCGGATGAATGCCAGTCAAAGCCCACCACCATTGAGAACGCCTGGAAAAAATATGGGTTGCCAAGTCTCCTCAAAAATTCATTCCTTCCATACTCCTCTACTATGATTTTTGATATCTCACCAGATAGCTTTACCATCCTCTGGAAGAGCCATGGAGGTGCCTTCCCGTAATGAAGGGGCAGGTCAGCTATACCAGATCTTTCCACATTTCATCATTTAACAATGCGATTTAAAATTTTTCATCATTCCTGAATATAACGAATGCAATGATCCATATTGAAAGAAGAAGTGCTTCAACATACTCTGGTATGGCCTTACCCATGCCCAGGGGAAGCTCCATGATCACCAGTATGGATATCACCGCCATGAATATTGAAAATGCCATGAATGCGTTGTTCTTTCCATAATAATGCACGGAGGCTATTATTATTGCAACGGGCATTAGAAGGAAGAATCCCATGGATACAGGGTAATGGAGTGGTGATCCCTCCGTGAATACACCTATGAGCATGAAGGAAATGGACGCTAGCATTATCACGATTGATGATATGGATAGTATTATTTTTCCTCTGTTATTCATTATGAGTACTATGGAGAATAGTATGAGCAGTAATCCTCCGGTGATGAGCGCAAGGTTAAAAAGTTCCTGAGGCAAAGGACCGAACTTGCCTCCCCCTATATCACTCAGATAGTTGTTTACCCAGGAAAAACCAGGTGAGATTTCCGCCGATATGAACACAAGCAAGAGGGAGTATACAGGGGCTAGAATACCCAGGTATAGTTCAGCTTTTTTAAGTTTCATATCCCATAATATTTTTAGTATTATTTATAATTTTTTTAAAAAAGATTCATTTTGTGAAAAAATTTTTAATATTGTTCACATTACCATTAAAAGGTGGAGCTTAATCTTGAGATTGTGACAAGGGATGTACTTCATGCTGCCCTGTCAAAGATATTGATGAAGAAGGGTATGAATGAAAATGAAATTTATGAGATCACCGATTACATACTCGCATTCTTTGGATTTGATGATTACCTTGTGGATAACATACTAACACCAATAGACAGGGACATATTCTATTACCTTGAGGAATGCGGCATATTCAAGACAGAATCCATGGAGGTGAACCTCTTAAAGGGGAGGCAATGGAGGATACATCTTTGGACCTACAGGAAGGACAGGATAAGGGAGATAATAGAATCAAAGGATGTTATAGAGGTGGAGGATCCAAGGGAGATCTATGAGAAATTCTTCAGCGAGAGGGGTGAGGGATTATAAACTCTCTTCTCATCGTCATAGGTGATCCTGCAATCTCCTTTATGAGGGAACTTAACAATGAGATCAGGATGCCGAGGATATTCATAAGCAACAGGAGGGGTGAGAACATATTTAACATACCAACAAATCTCATCTACATAATAGAATCTGAGAAGATTACCACAGATTACGATTATAAATTCCATGATATAATGAACAATTTCCTTTTCTACGAGCATTATTTCATAATATCTGATATAGGCGATGAGTTCAGTGCATCCGCATCCAAGATAATGGGAAAGCTTTATGGTGAAAAGAGCACAGGTATATTCATCTATCCCTTCAGCTTTGAGGGGGGAAACAGGATAAATAATGCAGATTCATTCCTGTCACAGGTAGGTTCCTATTTCCCCAGGTATTTTATATTCAGGAATGATCACATTTTCAGGGTTTTTCCTAACATACCAATGAGATCCATACCAAGGGTGAAGGCTACCATCATGGATACGCTCGTTGTGAATTTGTCCGAATCCCTTGATCTGAACGATATTGTATCCCTTGGAAAGGGAGAGCTTGGTTTCGGAATATCTACCAACGAGAGAATGGATCTTCTCCATGAAAGTCTGAAGGAGGCCATGGATTCACCCTGGATTAAGGGAGATCATCCAAATATGCTTATAATATTCAATGGAAACATTACACAGGATGATGTTTCAAGGGTGAAGGATATGATAAAATTTAAAAATTTCAGGATAAAGATAAACAGGAAGGATAAGGGTAGAACAATTTATATAATAATAGTTTCACATAATTGACTTGAATCTCTTCCAGCTCTAGGAATATTAGAAAAAATTATATCCAAGGATTTGTTTTTAAAAATCGATGGGTGAGATTCTCGAATACAGTAAGATAAGGAGGATTTTAATACCAACAAACAAAAATCCATTGATGAAGAAGGCAGTGGAGTATGTCATAAACATATTTCCAGATGCTGAATACTACCTGATTGGTGTAGTGGATATAAGCGGCGAATCCCTCCTCCTATATTCTGGATATTCTGCAGAGTACTTCGATGTTCTTGAAAGCCTTGAAAAGGAGGCAATTGAGGAATCACTGGATATACTCAGGGCAAAGAATGCCAAGGTGGTTGATTCCGTACTCCTCAAGGGTTATCCATCAAAAACCATCCTGGGATATGCTTCAAAGAATGATATCAATATGATATTGCTCACCACCAGCTCTAAGGTGGGTACTGAGCAGATAAAGCTTGGAGCCACCGCCAGGCTCATAATAGAGAGGAGCAGGATACCCACCATGCTCATCACGCCCTTCTCAAGATGCGGTGAAGTTAAAAAGGTTTTAAATCCTACAAGCGGGAGTAAATATTCATTCAGGGCAAGCATGCTTTCCATAAACTTCGCAAGGCAGTTCAATGCCAGCGTCAAGATGCTTCATATAGGGAGAATTAAGGATGAGAAGATGATAAAGATCCTGAAGGATTATGCATCCAATATGAGTGTACCCCTTGAAATAGAGGAGGTAACGGACCAGAACCTTGTTCACAGGATAATTGAGGAATCAAAGTCGCACGATATCATGATTGCATCAAGGGGAAGGAAGGGCTTCACATACAAATTCAGGTACTTTTCACCAGAGTTTGCCCTGGGTAAACTTGAAAGGGAGGTAATAGAGCTTTCACCCGTGCCCATAATACTAATCAATGAGTGATAAGCGGCTGGAAAAGTTCCCTCAGACTCCTGAAATAATCCGTATCCTTAAGTTCCCCTACATTCCTGTCAACAATGTAAGGATAATAGTCTATGCTACCAATGCACCTTATCCTCATCACCTTGCATTCCTCAACTATGCTCTCATTCCTGCCCATGTTTATTATCACTCCCCTGGCTATCAATTTGCCCCTTGCTATCTCAATTGCCCTTTTAGTTACCTGCCAGCTCACCATGCTGGGTGCCGTGATGAATATGATTTCTCCATTTTTCCTGAATATCTCAAGAACGGCAAGGAATTCGTCCCCTGTTCCCGGGGGCATATCAACCAAAAGATAATCAAGGTCACCAAAGTCCGTGATTGCAATGAGCTCCTTTATTATCTCATACTTGTTATTCCCCCTTAGGGGTGATCCCTTTCCCTTCATGAAGAGTTCAAGGGACATCACCTTTATACCGTCCACCTGTGCTGGTAGTATACCCTTTTCCCCCTCCTTTACGTTATAATCCCTGAGGCTGAGGATGAATGGTATGGATGGTCCATGGAGATCCAGATCAAGTATGCCAGTTTTATATCTCTCGGACATAATATAGGCAGTATGTGCGGATATTGTACTCTTACCCACACCACCCTTTCCACTGGCGAATATTATCACCCTCTTTATCCTATCAAGGTTTGCTGATATAAGTGAATCCCTTGGATCAACACCCGTCTCAAGTATCTCCATCAGTCCTCAACCTCCAGTATTATCTTCTTAATGCTTACACCCTTACCGCCAAGTATCTCTATGTCCTGCCCCATGCAAACGGGGCATTTGATGAATATTGAAATGCTCTCTGGGAGGTAATGAACAGCATTGTCCCCCTCCTCACCCACCGGCTCAAGATTTCCCTTTACCTCATCAAAGTTCCATATATGTCCACAGGTCCTGCATCTGAGTTCAGTCTTCTCCACATCTATCATTATTTCGGATCCCTCCATGGGTGTTCCCCTTGATATATTTTCAATTGCATACCTGAGTGTTTCAGTATCTATCTGTGAGACCTCACCCACGGATATCTCCACCTTCCTTATCGCCTTTGCCCTGTTCTTTTCCTTCTCCTCGAGCACGGACTTCACAATACCATTCGCAAGACTCCATTCATGCATATCTTCTTACCTCCTTTATCTTCTTCAGCTTTCCATATTTATATTCAATTGCGCAAGCCCCCTCAGTGGAGACCATGCATGGACCAACGGGGTTCTCAGGTCTGCATACCTTTCCAAAGAGGGGGCAATCCCAGGGATATATCTCACCCCTGATGAGTTCACCACACCTGCATCCAGGTGGATCCCTGAATTCCCTTTCCTTCAGCTCAGAGAGTATATCCTCGTAAACAAGTTCCGCATCGTACATTGAATATTTTTCCCTTATCTTCATACCGCTCTTCTCAAGGACAGGGAATCCCCTCCATTCCATATCAACGGGCATGAATACCTCATCCATAAGCCTTTTTGCCCTTAGATTGCCCTCCCTTTTCACCACCCTTGTATATTCAATCTCCACAATGCTCCTGCCCTCCTCCATCTGCCTTACAATCATATAGGCACCCATCAGGAGATCCAGTGGTTCAAAGCCTGCCACCACCTGGGGTATGCCATAATTTTCTGAAATGAACTCCCAGGGGATTGATCCTATTATCGCAGAGACATGGCCAGGGAGGATTATACCATCAAGCATGACATTTCCAAGCTCCGCAATACCCTTTACAGCAGGCGGTGTCAGCCTATGCATGCTCAGCACATGGAAATTGTCCGGAGGATTTTTCATAAGTGTAACAGCGGTTGAGGGCATTGTTGTTTCAAAGCCAACACCCAGGAAAACTACCTCCTTCTCTGGATGTGACCTGGCATGGTTCAGAGCATCCTCTATGCTGTATACAACGATCACATCCGCACCCCTGCTCTTCTCCGTCTCCAGGGATCCCCTTTCACCCGGAGCCCTGAGCATATCACCGAACACAGCAACAGTCTTACCCTTCCTGGCGAGTAGCCTTGCATATTCAATCTCCCTAGTGGTGGTCACACATACAGGGCATCCTGGCCCCTCCCTTATGTCTATTCCCATGCTGAAGAATATTTCATCAAGACCGTTCCTCACAAGTGTATCCTGGTGTGTACCGCAAACATGCATGATCCTAATATTCAGGGATCTCTCCCTGAGCCATCTTATTATACCTGAGGCTATCTCCCTGTCCCTGAAGGTATTCATCCAATTTTCATTATAAACAATGGTATTTTAAATTTGTTGAACCCCTTGAATAGAAAGGAATTTGGGAGAAATAACT
>PNIT01000004.1 GCA_002878135.1 Candidatus Aciduliprofundum sp. | reverse complement strand
TTTTCCGGCAATCGATTTTTGCCCCAGGGTATTTAAAGGTGTCCGGAATTTTTTATTTTTAAATTTATGATATAATTAAATTATTATTTCAAATAAAATATTAAATAATTTTTGAGAAATATTGATATAAACAAAGATTCTTATAAAAATTGAAATGAGGAATTTCCCCTATCCACCAAGGAAATATCAGATGGATATAGTAAGGGATGTAGAGGATGTCCTGAACAAAGGAGGACACTTACTCTTAGAGGCTCCTACAGGAATAGGTAAAACAATATCTGTCCTTGGACCTTCGATTGAGTATGCAATTGAGAATGGCCTGAAGGTTTTTTATTTGACAAGAACGAATTCTCAGCAGGAACAGGTAATCAAGGAATCAAGGGAACTGAGGAAATTTTATGACTTCACCCTTGCACCAATACAGGGAAGGAACAACTACTGTTTTATGTTAAAGAAGGGGAAGATCAACTATACTGCCGAGGAACTTGCACAGGCATGCAGGAAAAGGAAAGAGGATGTGAAGAATGGGAAATATGATTCCTGCCCCTACTATGCAAACCTGATAAAAAATGGTAAGAATGCTGTCTATGCGGCATTCAACGAAATAATGACCGCTCAGGATTTTATGGATCTATGTGCTGAGAATGAGATTTGCGCCTACGAATCCATGAAATACCTTGCATCACTGGCTGATGTTCTTGTTATGCCCTACATATACTTTTTTGATCCATTCATAAGGTCAGGGTTGCTTGAATGGAGTTCCACTCCCCTTGAAAAGATAATACTTATTGTTGATGAGGCGCACAACCTTCCAGATTTTGCAAGGGAACTCAGGTCGGAGAGGCTTTCATTACATTCACTCTCGCTTGTTGACAGAGAGATTAAGGATTTTGGCGATTTCAACCATTCAGGTCTTAAACTATCAGATTTTGTTGAATATTTCAGGGAATCCATGATAAAAATTGGGAATGAGATATTGGGTAAGAATGAGGATTCAATAATTTCCGCTAGATTGCTGATGGATGATCTCATAGAGAGCACAGGGCTGATGGAGAGGGAGATTGATGAGTTCATAGAGGGAATGGTGGAGTTCGGAGAAAAGGTAAGGCTTGAGAGGATAAACAGGGAAGAGATTCCAAGATCACACATAGGCAACCTGGGCGAATTTCTCAGGAGGTTTTTTTACTCAGAGGAGAAAGACATTGCGAGAATAATCTCCAGGTCAAACAGACTATCCCTTGAGATATTCTCACTTGATGCCAGGCCCATTACATCCATTGTTGAGAATGTATACTCCTCAATACACATGTCGGGGACTCTCAAGCCTCTTGATGAATATGAATCCATGGTCTTCACCGAATCAAGGCCTGAGAAAAGGACCTACCCCTCAATATTCCCTAAGGATAATCTAAAGGTATACTACATTGATTCTGTTACAACAAAATATGAGAACATAGAGTTCGGTGATGATGAGGTAAAGAGGATCGCAGTAATAATCGACAGGATCATAAGGCTTGGTTTTAACACTCTCGTACTTTTTCCATCCTACAGGGTACTTAAAAAGGTAATGGATCAGGAATTCACCTACAACGGATATTTCTACATTGAAAGGCAGGACATTTCACAATCCGAATTCATCAGGGACCTTCATCTTTTCAAGCACCACGGCGGTGTATTCTTTTCAGTGTTCGGTGGGAGGATGGGTGAGGGCATGGATTTCCCGGGTGGTGAGATACAGGTTGTTGTGATAGTTGGAATACCATATCCAAAGCCCGATACAAGGCAGAGGATGCTTGAGAAATATTATTTGCAGGAGATGCCAAGGGACAGAGTCTACAGGTATCTTGTTCATGGACCCGCAGGCAGGAAGATGGTACAGGCCATAGGCAGGATGATAAGATCTGAGAATGACAGGGGTGTTGCTGTAATACTTGACAGCAGGGCAACAAGGTTCAGGGAATACATAGATATGGAGAAGAGTAAGGATATTGAAGGGGAGATAAAAAAATTCTGGGAGATAGCAAGTTTAAAATAGTCACTGAAGATAATTTTCCATAATATGGTGGTAGTAAGGATAGGAAAAAGAGATCTTGAACACATGTCGAAAGTGAAGAAGGAATATATAGAGAATTTCTTTGATGTGATAGGGATAGAGATAAAGAGGGAGGATGATGATTACTGGGATCTTGAGCTCTACCCTGACAGGCCAGACCTTTACTCCATCTTTGGACTGAGCAGATCACTTAGGATATATTACCTTAATGAGGGAAGAAGATACAGGGTAAAGGCATCAAACATAAAGATCATGGTTGATGGGAGCGTAAAAAATGTTAGACCATTCATAGGTGGTGCCGTTGTAAGGAATTTAAATTTGGATGATTCCCTCATTGCATACATAATGGATATGCAGGAGAAGCTTCACCTCTCCATTGGTAGGGACAGGAAGAAGATTGCCATAGGTATACATGACCTTGATAGGGTAAAACCACCATTCACATACAGGGCAGTCAGGGGTGATGAGGTTTCCTTCGTTCCTCTTGGTATGGACATGGAGATGACTCCTGAGGAAATACTTAAAAAACATCCCAAGGGTATAGAATATGCACACATACTTTCAAACTCATCCCTCTATCCATTGATATTGGATTCAGAGGGGAATGTACTCTCATTCCCCCCCATAATAAATGGAATACTCACACAGATAAAGGAGGATACAAAGAACATATTCATCGATGTTACGGGTACGGATCTTTTCACAGTCATAAATGCAATTAATATAATAACAACGAACCTGGCAGAGATTGGGGAAGAGATATTGAGTGTTAATGCTGATTATGGAACATTCTCACTCCTACTTCCAGATCTCAAAAGGGAGAGGATGTCCATCTCAAGGAATGAGATTAAGGAACTTGTTGGGGAAAGCATACCGTACAATGCAATATCCAGGGCCCTTAGGTCAATGGGTTATTCCATTTCAAAAAACGCTGATGGTTTCAGGGTAGGAATACCCCCATACAGGGTGGATGTGATGCACAATGTTGATATCATTGAGGACATAATAAAGTCCTACGGATATGGTAGGATAAGGCTATCAATGCCCCTGAGATTTTCCATGGGTGGAGAATCCAGGGCAGAGATTTTGAAAGAAAGACTCAGGAAGATAATGGTTGGCCTCGGATTTATGGAGGTGGTTAACCTAACGTTCACTTCACCAGAGAGGAACTTTAAGAAGTTTGACCTTGAAGAATCCTACTCCCCCACCATAATGAATCCTGTTGTTGAGGACCAGAGGATATACAGAACCTGGTTATTTCCAATGCTAATGGAAACTCTTGAAAACAACAGGCACAGATCCCTCCCACAGAAGATCTTCGAGATAGGAAGGGTTTACAGGGGATTTGAGACATTTCATCTTGGTGCCGTTTCTGAGGAATCTGATTCCTCATTCACAAAGGTGAAGGGAACGGTTGAAAGGATAGTTTCCTCCCTTGGTTTCAATTTCTCCGTGGATGAATCTGACCTACCTTTTCTGATACAGGGTAGGCAATCAAGGATAATGATAGATGGTAAGGATTCAGGATTCTTTGGGGAGGTTCATCCATCAATACTTGAGAGGTTCAACCTAGGGAACCCTGTCACCATGCTTGAGATTTACATGGACATCTTATACCCTGAGATATTTGAAGACAGGTTAAAATTCTAGGAAAAAGATTTATCCATGCTATGGATAAGGCAATCATGGAACTTGTTGATGTTATTAGGGACCTTGTTTTTGTTCAGGGAATAAGCGGATACGAGGATTCTGTCAGGGAAAGGATCCTTGATTATCTGAGGAAATTTGGAGAGCCAAGGGTGGACAAGCTGGGGAATGTTTACATATCCCTTGGCGAAGGTGAAAAGCACATAGCCTTTATGGCCCACATGGATGAGATAGGAATGGTGGTGGCGCACATTGAGGATAATGGATTCATAAGGCTAAAGAAGCTTGGTGGCGTTGACACAAGGATGCTCTACGGCCAGTACTTTGAGGTATTTACAAAGGAAGGTAAGAGGATCCCGGGCGTAATAGGCCTCAAGCCTCCACACATATCAACAGAGAATGAGATGAAGAGCGCCCCTCCAATAGAGGATCTCTACCTTGACGTTGGTGCATCCTCTAGGGAAGAGGTATTGTCCATGGGAATCTCAGTCCTTGATCCCGTGAGGTGGGTGAAACAGTTTTACGTTCTGAACAACAGGTACATTGTTTCAAGGGCACTGGATGACAGGGCAGGTTGTGCAATATTAATAAAGCTCATTGAAAATCTGAAGGGTAAGAAGCTGGATAAGAAGGTGACATTCATATTCACGCTGCAGGAGGAGACAGGACTCAGGGGTGCTAGGGCAATAACGGACAGGGCAATAGATGAACTCTATGCGATAGACAGTGTTTCATCCGGGGATATACCAAAGGTGGACTATTACCTCAGCCCAGTATCACTCGGTAAGGGTCCTGTGATAAGGTTCATAGATGCAAGGGGTGCGAACTCACTCTCCCTTAGAAGGAAGGTGGAGGAAATAGCCTCAAGAAACAATATAAAGATACAGGAGGTTTTCACCGGTGGAAGTACGGATGCAGCTGGAACCTTCGATCTTGGTATACCTTCCCTGGCGCTCTGCTTCCCAATCAGGTACACTCACACAACAGTGGAGATGTCCTCAATGGAGGATATGAACAATCTTATAAAGCTTCTTGAAAAAATAGTTCAGGGCTGATATTCCCTTACAGCCCTTGAAAGTCTTTTTATTCCCTCAACTATATCCTCGTCCTTGGAGAATGTGAAGTTTAACCTCATTGAATTCCTACCCCTTCCATCCGGATAGAATGCGCTACCTATGACATACGCAACGTTTAACTCGAGTGCCTTCTTAAGGAGCTTCTCAGTGTCAATCTTTTCATTGAGCGTCACCCACAGGAACATGCCCCCATCCGGCCTTGTGAATTTTGTATCCTCAGGCATATATGCCTCCAGTGCCTCTATCATTATGTCCCTCTTCCTCCTGTAGAGATTCACAATCTTTGGTATCTGCCTGTCTATTATACCCCTCTTAAGGTATTCAGCTGCAAGATACTGTGAGAATGTGTTTGTACAGAGGTCCACACCCTGTTTTAGGAGATTTATTTTCCTATTTATATCACTTGTGGCATATATGAAACCAAGCCTTATGCCTGGGGAGAGAACCTTGGAGAATGTTCCCATGTATATCACCCTCCCCTCCTTGTCCATACTCTTTATTGGCTTTACCTCCTTCCCATCAAACCTTAACTCGCTGTAGGGATCATCCTCAAATATTATCAGATCATATTTGCTGGCAATCTCAAGGAGATGCTTCCTCTTGTCGATGGACCAGGTGAGACCTGCAGGGTTCTGAAAAGTTGGAATAACGTATACGAATTTTGGTAACCTTCCTTCTGATATTGCCCTCTTTATACCATCTTCAAGCATCTCCATGTTCATCCCATCATCCTCCAGATCCACCGGTATCCAGGAAGGTGCCTGGGCATTGAATGCTGTTATTGCACCAACATACGTTGGTGCCTCGCTTACAACATAATCACCCCTGTTAAGGAATATCTTTGATACCATGTAAAGACCCGTCTGGCTGCCATTCAGGGCTATTATATCGCTCTTTGATGACTTGAACCCATACCTCGAGTTTATCCTCTTTGATATCTCCTCCCTTAGCTCCTCAACACCATCAGTGGAGCTGTACTGTAATGCCTTTGGACCATAATTATCGAGTATGTGATCAATTATCTCCTTTATCTCCTCTACCGGAAATGATAGGGGATTGGGCATACCACCACCGAATGATATTACCTCGGGCCTGTCGGCATATTTTAAAAGATCCCTTACAGCGGACCCCCTCAGATTCCTTGTGATGTCTGCAAATTTTGAATCTAGATCCATCACGCTCACCGGATGGGTATTGCATCGTTCTTATTTAATCTTTTTCAGAGAATTTGGAGTGCAACTCTTCGTGTATTTTGAAAAATTTTCAAATAAAGGAAATTGAAAAAAATTTTACATTGAATATATTATTAATACTGATTCCTCATCAACCTTAGAACTGAACTCTCTATGTTTCCAGAGGAAATGTACTCATCAAAGCTGGATACATCGTATGAATCCACCTCCCCCATGAACAGTATGCTCTCCTTTTTTCCAGCATGCCATTCTATGAGGATCCTGGATTTGCCCATACCTATCTCCAGGAGACCATTCAGTGAATAGGGTGACCAGTGGTGCACCATGTAATTGTAACCTATCTTCTCCAACGCTTTTTTTACATTCTCCTCCATCTCAAGGGGCCCATAATCAACATATAACTTTATCAGTAGGTCCTTTCGCGAATTTTTACCCTTGTTTAGTATATAATTCCAGTCCATTGAATCAAAGCCATGATAATACTCCTATTTAATTATTTTCACAGATAAACTAAACATTTTGAAAAAATTTTATGGTGGTATGATTGTTGAT
>PNIT01000017.1 GCA_002878135.1 Candidatus Aciduliprofundum sp. | reverse complement strand
GTTTAATCGGAGGTACTTTAATTTAATGTTTAGAGATAGGCGCCGGGGGGGAGATTTGAACTCCCGCTCCCCTTTCGGAGAACAGGCTCTCCAGGCCTGCGCCTTGGCCAGCTCGGCTACCCCGGCATTGAGCTTCAATGTTTAATTAAAAGGGAATTAATATGCTTTTCCATCCAAAGAAGAATGCGATGGATTTTTCATTGGAGATAAATATTAATATAAAGACGTATAAATAATGAAAAATTGGTAATTTAATGAAAATCTTTAAATATAGTAATAAACATAACTTTACTTAACCACGCCGGATCTGTCCAGAGGAGGTATATATAAAAATGAAGACAGACACGAAAATAACAGTACGTATAAGCAAAATGGAACTTGATGCCATAGATGATTTTCTTGTAAGACATCCGGAATACAAGACCAGGTCAGATTTTATCAGGTATGCTGCAATGAAGGAGTTAGAGGTACTTGATAAGATGCAGTATCATGAAGAAGCGGTATCTGTGATGCTCAATAAGAAGTTGCTGAGCACATTCGGAGATCTTGTGGAGCTTGGGCTTTTCAAGGATATAGGAGAAGCGGTGGATTACTTTCTGTCCAGATTTGTACAGAGCAGAAGGTTCGAGGAGGAGCTAGCTACCTTACTCCAGGGATATTCAGGTACGGACAGGCTCATAGATAATTACAAGGCGCAGCAGGAGGACAGGTTATCCGGCAGGTTGAGAAAGGGTAAGGGTGAAATGCATGATAGATAATGAGTTCATAATGAGGTCTCTGAGGAAGGATCTTCTAGATCCCCTTTATATACCAATAATAGGCTTTGGTGGCGCTGGCTCACGCATAATAGATGCAGTGGAGAGGATGCTTAGCGATGTGAAAAAGGGTCCAGAAGGGCATGAATTCACAAATGTTATAACCGTTGAAATCAATACGAAACAGGATTACCTTGACGATCTCCAGGCAGCAAGCAAGGTGCTCATATCCGATAAGATACTTGGCCTGCACCAGGATACCAATGGATTCGTTGAGGTAGGAGAAAAACTGATGAGGAACAACTTTGAAACAATATTCGGTGTAAAGGGAGTGGTAAACTTCAGGAATGCAGACGCAGTAATACTGATAGGATCAGCTGCAGGCGGAATGGGAATGGGAGGAATCAAGGAAACACTGAACTACCTGACACAGAATTATAAAAACATCCCCGTTTATCCAATAGTGGTACTTCCATTCAGGATGGAGGACAGGCCACTCTGGAGAGAGGAGGTCAGCAAGCTCATGCAGATAAAGGCAAATTTCACCATAATAAATAATGAACAGTTTGTGAACGATAGGAAGGCAAGGTTTATTGATGTCCTCGATAACATAAACATGAATGTGGCCAGGAAGGTAATGGAGATAGTGCAGAGGGTAAAGACAAGGAGGCAGGAGGTATTCGCAGAGTTCATAAACTCAATATATGAGAGTAAATTTGCTGAAAATCTAAATCAATTCGAACTTGAATACATAAGGGTATCCTAAGACACATGAAGATAAACGATCTTGACCTCAGGAGATGGAAGGAATACGATGAGATACTGACAGATTCGCTATGGATATTTGAGAGAAGGGAGAGGGGTTTTACAAGGACGGGGGAATACCACGGTAACTTCATACCACAGATACCCAGGCAGGCCATGCTCAGGTTTACAAGGAAGAATGAATGGGTTCTTGATCCATTTGCAGGTCTGGGGACAACACTGATAGAGGCAAGGATCCTCGGAAGGAACTCCATTGGTATTGAACTTGTTGAGGATAATGTGAGAAAAATCAGGGAAATACTCTCCAGGACACCGGGTGAAGGTATCCAGGAGGTGGTACAGGGTGATTCCATGGATCCCGAGGTCTTCAGGATGTATGACAGGAGATACCAGCTTGCCATACTCCATCCACCATACTGGAAGGCAATAAGGTTTTCAGATGATCCCAGGGATATGTCAAATCTCCCCGATCTAAATTCATTCCTCGGCGGTTTTTCAAGGGTTCTTGATAATACCCTCGGAGTTCTTGACGGTGGAAGATATCTTGTACTGGTGATAGGTGATATATATGATGACGGTGAAATTATTCCCCTTGGTTTTCTCACCATGGATATTGTGCTCAAGAGGGGTCTGAAACTCAAGGGTATTGTTGTAAAGAACATAGAGGAGAACAGGGGAAAGAGGAACAAGAGGTCCCTATGGAGATACAGGGCATTGAAGAATGGCCTCTATGTTTTCAAGCATGAGTATATATTCTTTTTTCAGAAGTAAACATTTAAATTGTTTTTCTATTATCAAATTCAATGCTTGAAAATTATGAGATCGACTGGGCATCCATAAGAAGTGAAATCTCCAGATTAAATGCTAAAAGTATATTCATAGAGTTGCCTGAGGGTTTGAAGGGTGCAATGCCTGAGATATCGGAGAACCTGAGGGATTACCGGATATACTTTTCAGGTGAGAATGTTTACGGAGCCTGCGATACACAGGACAATCCCTTCGATGTCACCCTTCATTTTGGGCACTCAATCATACCAGATATAGATTATGGTAAGAGGATAATATTCATAGAGTTGAGAAGGAGATTGGAAATCAGTGAGGAAAAGCTCTCCAGGTTGTCTTCCCTAAAATTTAAGAGAATTGGCCTTGTTGCAACTGTGCAGTACATTGGTTTTTTACCCATTCTGAAGGATTATCTTGAAAGGAATGGGAAGAAAGCCATAATTTCCAGTGGAGATTCAAGGCTTACCTATCCTGGCCAGGTTCTAGGCTGTGATTTCAGTGCAGCAATCTCCATAAGTGATAGTGTTGATTGTTTCATTGTCTTTGCCGATGGAGAGTTCCATGCCAGGGGGATTGCAATATCCACGGGCAAGGAAACAATTGCATTGGATCCGAACACATTTGAGATAAGGACTGTGGACCATGAGAAATTTCTTAGGCAGAGGTATGCCATGGTTGAAAAGGCTATGAACTCAAGATATTTTGGCATAATTGTATCCATGAAGCCGGGGCAGACAAGGTATGCACTGGCTAATATATTGAAGGAAAAGATAAACAGGGCAGGTAAAAGAGCGGAGATAATTATAATGAATGAAATAACACCCCAGAAACTGATGAATATCCCCGTGGATATGTTTGTGAATACAGCATGCCCAAGGATTGCACTTGATGATGCTGAATTATTCAATTATAGAATAATTACACCCCAGGAACTTGAGATGGTTCTCGGAGAAAGGCCACTTTCCGATTATACCATCGACATGATAAACAGGGTAGATAGGATTAAAAGGCATAGGTAAATCCTGAAACCACAAATTTCTTCCTGAGGGGAGAGAAATCTATCCTAATCTGATCTCTGTGCCTGATGATGCTTCTGTAGAGGTTGTCGGAAACAAAAACCTTTATTTCTACATCATAGATTAGATAGTATTTAACACCCTCTGGCCTCAGGGAAACATAAACAACTGGGATCATCCTACAGAGATTATCATTGCATGGTCCCTGCCTGTATTCTATGTTTATGTACAGGGAATTAATATTCATTTTCTTTATCTTCTTTACTGCCCTTTCACCCAGGGTTATCATAGTCTCAACCTTTTTAAAAGGAGTGAGTTTGTTACAACCGTCGTGGAGCTGAATGCCATGGCTACTGCTGCAAAGAAAGGATTTTGAACAAACTGAAGGAATATGATGGGGTGAGAAGGATATTCAGGCTTGAGGAGAATTCTGCCCTGGTAATATTCCTCTACGATGAAAATAGGAAAAACATGGATTTTATGAATTTTCTTGAGGAAAATGGTGCTGAGTACGGGAGATTTTCCGTTCTTGATGAACCACACTTAAGGAACGAATCCCTCATAAATTTCAATAAAAATATCACATACTGCGATTATTGTGGGAAAGAGATAAAAGAAAGGCCAGTTCTCCTGAGGATCAACGGCGAGGAAAAGCATTTCTGCTGCAACACATGCAGGGATCAATATATTCTGAGGCTTGAGAGGTTAAAGATGGAGCTGGAGGGTAGAGATTAAACATATATTCATTCATAAAGATTTCCTGGAACATTGAACCCCCTTTCATACTGTACAGGATAGAATCTGTAACCATACTGGAAACCTTTCCTTGCTGGCCAGTAAGGATCCCTGAGCAGTAGCCTTCCCATGGTAACGAAATCAGTTTTTCCCCTCTCTATTATGCTGTTTGCAAACTTTTCATTGAATATATAGCCAACAACTGATGTCATAATTCCTGTCTTTTTCACCACCTCCGATATGAATACGTTGTAACCCTCCTTTTCAGGCAGTTTCACATCAGGTACTATTCCACCGGAGGAGCAGTCAACAAGATCAACACCATGCTTTTTCATTTCACCCGCGAGATATAAGGTATCCTCAATACCCCAGCCACCTTCCAAAAAATCAACACCTGATATCCTTACAAAAATTGGAATATCCTCCTGTATTTTCCCCTTGATCTCATCTATTATCTCAAGGAGTAGTCTAGATCTGTTTTCAATATCTCCTCCATATCTATCGTTCCTCTTGTTGGTCACCGGGGAAAGAAATTCATGTATCAGGTATCCATGGGCAGCATGTATCTCTATTATCTGAAATCCTGCCTCAACCGCCAGCTTTGCGGAATAGGCAAATCTACCCTTTATCCTATCAATTCCCTTCAGATCCAGCTCCTTCGGTTTAGGCCATCCTTTCACATATGGTATAGGCGAAGGTGCCACAGGGATCCAGCCCCCTGATTTCAGGGGTATCCTTCCAAATCCCTCCCAGGGAACATGGGTACCCGCCTTCCTCCCTGCATGGGCGAGCTGTATGCCAGCAATAGAATCATTCTGCCTTATGAAGCTTGCAATCCTTGATAATGCTCTCATCTGCCTCATATTGTAAAGGCCGAGGTCGGAGGGTGTTATCATGCCAATTTTTTCAACTGCCGTGGCCTCCACCATTATTATACCTGCACCCCCAACGGCCCTGGAGCCATAGTGTACAAAATGAAAATCGTTTGCAAGGCCGTCCTTCGCCGAATACATGGCCATTGGTGACATCATTATTCTATTTTTTGAATTTAGATTTTTAATACTAGCTTTCTCAAAGAGCTTCATAAAAAAATGAATATAACCAGAATTAAAATCTTACCATTAATGAATGAAAAATATTATTAGATTATAGACAATTCAAAAATCATGAACATAGGAGTGCTTGTTTCTGGGAGGGGAACAAATTTACAGGCCATAATAGATGCATCCAAGAATGGAAAAATAAAATCAAGGGTGGCTGTGGTAATATCCAATAAGAGGGATGCCTTTGCCCTTACCAGGGCAGAGAAGGAGGGCATACCTGCATTCTTCCTTTCACCTAAGAATAAAACGCCAGAAGAGTACGATAAAGATATACTAAATATATTAAAAAAATACAATGTTGAGCTTGTCGTACTTGCAGGATATCTGAGGATCCTATCCCCCGTGCTTGTAGAGAATTTCAGGGACAGAATAATAAATATACATCCTGCACTTCTTCCCAGCTTCGGTGGAAAGGGATTCTACGGGGAGCATGTTCACAGGGCAGTTCTTGAAGCAGGATGCAGGGTAAGTGGTTGCACAGTTCATTTCGTAAGGCTAGAGATAGACAGGGGACCAATAATCGTCCAGAGATGCGTTGAGGTTCATGACGATGATACGCCCGAAACACTTGCTGAAAGGATTCTCCCACATGAGCATCAGGCTCTCGTGGAGGCAATAGGCATAATAGAGAATGGAAGGTATGTCATAGATGGGATGAGGGTGAGAAGGATTTAGAAATTCTCCTCACAATTTATAATTGGATAAGTTTAAAGGAATTTTATGGGGATAGGAAAAACTCAACAGCTTCAGCAATGGGATACAAGGATCACCAACAGAAAAGCATAGAAATATATTTTGTATAGATACCTATGGTATTTGCCTTGACATCAAAGCATTTCAATACCAGATAGGCATATTGCGGGCAAATCTATGCCGGAGGAGATGCTAAATCGGTCTGAATAGGATATATCCATACAGATGTGAGTCCAGGAGTCATGAATCTCAGATGCCTTAGCTGATGAGTAGCTCAGGGTGGCACAACTATGACGGGTACGTTGCTCTGCATAATTAGCGAAGAGCTCACGCTGCCCATTATTATCTTCTCAATGCCCTTCAGCTTCCTTGTACCAGTAACAATAACATCCCCGTTATTCTTCTCTGCAAAATCTACAATTATGGATGCAATATTCTTCTTTTCAGCCAAGGTATAGGAGAATTTTACGCTATAACCTGAGAAGATCGCATAGAAAACATCCCTGAGATAGAATATAAGGCTTTCAACGTTATCGAACGTCCTTGTACCTTCAAAAAGGTCCACCTTCAGAGGTGACGTTGTATCTGTAACAACATAAAGCCCATAGATATGATCCCCCTCCCTGATGAATTTCTTGATGAATTCTGATGCTGCCACTGCCCCAGGGGAACCATCGAATGCAATTATAAAATTCATATTTTCAGTAAATATGGCATATTTTATTAAATTTTCTAGAAAATGTTCTCATC
>PNIT01000095.1 GCA_002878135.1 Candidatus Aciduliprofundum sp. | reverse complement strand
AGCCACCTGCATACGATATAAGGGGAATAAAGGGCATGGCACTAGCTGAGGCAGTATCCGTGAGGGGTGCATGCCATCTTACCGCTGGCGTATACGGTACAGAGCTCGTTGGCAAGTGGTGGAAGTTTGAGAATGTTGATAGGTTCAGTTCAAGGGGCAAGGGTTTTGAGGTGAAGATACACGAGGATTTTATGAGCGTCTACGATTCACTTGGCATATGCAAGTTTTCAAGGCACATGTTCTTCATAGAGGGCCTGGTTGATATAATGAACGCATATACTGAATTCAATTTCTCGGTCTCTGAGCTCCTTGTTGCCGGCGAGAGGATATACAACGTAGAGAGGGCCTTCAATGCCAGGGAAGGATTCACGAGAAAGGATGACTATCTACCTGAGAGGGTGATGAAGGACCCGATACCGAAGGGCGTTTCAAAGGGATCCCTTGTGAGGAAGGAGGAGCTTGAATCCATGCTGGATGAATACTACCAGGCCAGGGGATGGAGCATGGATGGCATACCAACGAAGGCAAAGCTTCATGAGCTCGAACTTGATGACATAGGGAATGAGATAGGCGCAGGTCACTGATCACCAAGGGTGGTGAAAGAAAGATTCTCATATCTTATAATTTTTTCCCACCTTCTCCTGCAATCACAGTCTGGAAGATTATCAAGTACACCCGGATCCTGGGTGAATGAAAAATCCTCTATTGCCCTTATAACCTGATCGTCACAGTCCCTGCAGTTATGGGCTCCCCTCATGCTCCCCGGGGCCGTGGGGAATGATACCACCCTTTTCAGATGGCTCGTTCTCCTCAGGACCTCAACGACGCTCCAGAGCCAGGGAGGCCTGTAGTAACCTTCCCTCCAGAGCTTCTCAACAAGCGTATAGTTCTGTACGTTAACGGGATTCAGGGAGATAACATCGGAAACCTGTGATGAAAATATTGCGGAGTTTACTGAATCCTCTATGGCCTGTGATTCCGTCAGGAATGGTGGCTTTAAAAGTATGTACGTCTTTATTGAGAAGCCCATGGATCTTGCTAGCCCTGCCCTCTCAAGGAAGAGCGAGGGTGTAAAGCCCTTGTTTATGGATTTCCTGAGGACATTCTCGTCAGAACTTTCAAGACCTATTGCAATCATCAGCCTTTCCCTGAAATCCCTGAACAACTGCAAAGTATCCTCATTAATGAACTCAGGCCTGGTTTCCACAATTATCCTCTCAGCCTCGGGGAATGATTGTATTATCTTCAACTGTGTTTCCCTATCAATCTCCCTTGGATCCAGGAAACTCCCTGAGTTGTATATCTTCACCACCTTCTCCCCCCTGTATTTCTTCCTGGCCTTCTCCACCTGGACCATGAGGCTCTCACCGCTAACGGGCGAGGGATTTGTGTCAGAGAAATAACCGCACATGGAACATCCTGAATGGTAGAACCAGAAGCAGCCGTGGGTCCTGAGCACAATTACGAATGATCTCTCCCTGCCCTTGTACGGTTCGTATTCGCTCCATACAGCGACATAATCCTCAGGCCTTTCCTCCCTCCTTGTCCTTGACCTTATCTCCCTTATCTCGTCTATCATTTGCCCACTCTTTCATAGAGTTCCATTACCTTTTTCCTGAGGTCATCAAGGTCCTGCCTCAGGTTCCTTATCTCCTCCTTTTCTTTCCTACCCTCGATTATGTCATTTATGGTCTTCCTTATGCTCCTCTTCACATGGGCATCAAGCTCTGATGCGAATGCATTCTCAAGCTCATTTATTGATTCCATCAGGCCTACATTTCCTATGGCCTGTACAGCGGCCCTCCTCACCTGAAGGTAAGGGTCCCTGAGATAAACGTGGAGCCAGGGCAGTACATCCCTCTTGCCTTCACCGAGTCTTCCAAGCGCAAGAACTGCAGCTGATCTTAGCAGTACATGTTTTCCAAGCCTTGAATTCTCAAGGGCAATATCCACGCCCCTGCTATCGTTAAGTTCTGCCAGGCCCCTCATCACTCCCTGCCTTATTATCTCATTCCACGAATCCATGGCAAGTCCCCTGAGAAGAATATCGAAGCTATTTGCATGCTTTATCTTACCAACACTCTCAAACGCCTTTGAAACAGGTGCGTATTTTCTCTCCATCGATATTATATCCTCCAGGGCCTTTAGTGCCTTCTCCTCGCCAGGGAAATTACCGAGGGCCTCTGAAAGTGCAGTCCTTACCCTTGAATCCACTGTCCTGTTATTTATTATATTTTCCTTTATCTCAAGAAGTGCATCCAGTGCATTCCTCGTCTTAATCTTACCCAGGGATAGTATGGCCTCCCTCCTCACGGCCCAGAAATTATCCTTCAATGCCTCATCCCTGAGGCATTCTATGGCATCCATACCACCCTTCCTTGAGAGCTCTCTGATTGCCTCTATCTTCTCCATTGCAGTACCCTTCCTGGCCTGTGATATGAGCATTGAGGTGTTTCTCTCAAATCTCATATCCTTCAGTATTGTGTTCTCAGGATCAATGGATATGGCATCTGGCATATCCATGGTGAATGTGAAGTCCTGTTTTCTGCTCTCCACCCTCACCTCCCTCACTTCCCTCTCATCACCATGGTAGAATGCTATTTTGAGCTTGAATATGAATACATCTGGTATATCCCTTCCCTCCTGTTTCTGCTCGATTGTTAACCTCAGCAATCTCTTTGATATGTCATAGTTATATGAGATATCAAGGACAGGATGCCCTGCATGGAATAGCCACTGATCGAAGAAGAAATCCATGGATTTACCAGTTTTCTCCTTGAGCAGTGAGATGAAATCATAGGTGTCAATGCTCCTCCCAGCATAGGAATTCAGGTAAGTATTTATGAACCACCAGAATTTTTCATCACCAATCTCATCCCTGAGCATGTGGAGGACCCTTGATGCCTTCTCATAGAGGTGCCTGTCAAAAAGTTCACCCGGATACTCGTATACGTTTGTAACTATTGGTCTTGCATATTCCGATGATAACTCATTCTTGTAGTTCATCTCATCCTGGTACAGGGTGTATAGAAAATCATCATGCCCAAGGAAATGCTCGAAATAAACAGCGTTCATGTATGTTGCAAAACCCTCGTTAAGCCAGGCGTGTGACCAGTCCCTGCAGGTGATGAGGTCACCGAACCACTGGTGCGCCAGCTCGTGTGATACCAGCCCCTCACTTATGTAGTCGTTGTGCATCCTTTCATCATGGAGCGTGAATTCTGTTAGTGTTGTTGCATTTATATTCTCCATTCCACCGAATATGAAATCGTTCACCACCACCTGTGAATATTTACTGTAGGGATAGGGATAATTCAGTATCCTTGAGAAATGCCTGATCATATCGGGGGTATTTATGAATGATCTCATCCAGAGATCCCTCTTACCCTCAGGCACAATATACTGCAACTTTATCCCATCAATCTCATCCTCTTGGATGAAGAATCTTCCAGCGGCTATGGATGTGAGGTATATGGGGTGAGGGAATGATTCCTTCCAGTGCATCACCCTCTTTCCATCAAGAATCTCATCCTTTATCAGGACACCGTTGGAAACGGCGTAGAAATCCTGTGGAAGTGTGATCCTGATCTCAGTTGTGCTCCTCTCATTGGGGAAATCGTAGCATGGTAGCCAGTACCTTGTATCCTCATCCTCACCCTGGCTCCAGAGCTGCAGGGGCTTATCCGGGTAGTGCTCATCAGGGGAGACAAAAAAAATGCCCCTCCTCGGTCTTGTGCTGTATTCAATTCCAAGCCTTATCTCCTCACCCCTCTTCACCTTCCTTGGAAAAATTATTGAAATCCTTTTACCATCGTAGATGAAGTTCAATTCTTCATTGCCTCTCATGACATGATGGATCTTCATCTCGTATGCATCAAGATCAACCCTGTCAAGGTCATCGTATATGGCCCTGAGTGTTATCTCCTCCCTTGCATATATCTTCTTTTCATTGAAATCCGGAAGGAGATCAACGAATATGTGCACCTGCTTGAAGTTTCTATCCCTCTCATACCTTTTCCTGTAATCTGGAAAAGGGAATGGCCTGTATCTTTCATCAAAATAGTCTAACATAAAAAGAAGAAGATGAGATTATATTTATTTTTTATTGATCTGCTGCAGGGCATAATGCCTTGCATATATTATTAGATCTGCAACGTTTATGCCAGTGGGGCATTCGGCAAGGCATCTCATGCAGGTGTTGCAGGTAAAAAGTGAGTCCAGGGCATCATTGAGGTCAACGCCCTCATCGAACATGGATCTTATCAGGGTCACCCTGGCCCTGGGACTGTAGTACTCAATCTTTCCATGAGCATTCCAGCTGGGGCATACATATACGCAGAATCCGCATCTTATGCATTTCTGGCTCTCCCTAATGAGTATATCCTTCACATCCAATTCAATCACCACCGTTCAGCAATTCAACAATGTCGATGATCCTTGCATCACCGCCGGAGAAATAGTTCCCCACCCTGAAAAGCATAAGGCAGGCCGGACAGGATGTGACAACATTCTTCTCACCCGTGGAAAGTAGCTCATTCAGCCTTATCTGTGACTGCTTCACTGAACCGATGGGATCCTGGTATTCAGTTGCACCACCATCGCACCTCGTCTTATCCCTGTTGTTTGGAGGATCAAGAACCCTGTAACCTGCACCTGCCATCAGTTTCCTCGGTTCCTCCGTGAGCTTCCAGTGCCTCGCGAGGAAACATGGGTCATGGTATACCACCTGCCCAAGCAGCTCCTTCCTTTCACTGGGCTTCAGCACCTCAACTATATGCCTCACATCTATGTTAAAATCCTCAACGAACGAGGGGTAGAACGATTTGAATACTATGCCCGTTATTGGATCCATGGTAATAATTCTCTTGACGCCAAGGGATCTGAATTTTTCAGTGACATTCTTTGCATGGTCTTTGAACTCATCGAGGAAACCGAACGTGTGAAGGACGACTCCAGAATCGGGCTCCTCCTCAGCAAGGTATGCGAATTCAATGCCGCTGTTCTTCAGCACCTTTACACCCTTTCTCAGTATGTCATTGTATACGTTTACCCTCTCATCAACGCCACCCGCAATCTCCCTCAGCTTCTTCAGTACATCTGATGAAATGCCTGCTACGGTTCCAAGCCTGGCAACAGGTGACCTTATTATCCTTATGAGATCCTTCATATTCTTCTCATATCCAAGATACCTTGCCTTGTCAAGCCAGTTGAGCAGGGATGAGAACTCAAGCCCATTCTTTTTTACTATGTACTCAAGCATGAGCGCTGTCTCAGCATAACCCATATAGGGATACATGCCAGCATAGAATATGGTCTCACCCCTCCTCTTAAGACCAAGATCCCTGCTCCACTCAGATAGGTCCTTTGGATCTATGCCTGCGGGATTACCGTATTTGAGCTGCGTCTCCTTCACAAAGCTTGCTATGGCGAGTATGTCCTCGGGTTTATTTATCATATTCTTCACCTCAGCGCATATTTGTCAGGATTCAGTATATTCTTTGGATCGAATATCCTCTTTATCTCCTTCATGAGCTGGTACACGGGCATCTGACCCCTTACCTCAAATTGTTTTAATAGAAACTCTTCCTTCAGTTTCCCTATGCCATGCTCTGCTGAAACGGTTCCACCCAGCTCTATGGCAAGTAGATTTATCTCATTGGCTGCCTTTTCAGCCCTCTCCCATTCATCCTTGTTGTTTGGATCCGCCCCTATGTTGGGGTGAAGGTTACCGTCACCCGCATGACCCACTGTTGCTATGAAAACGTTGTATTTCTTCCTGATCCTGTCAACACCAATGAGCGCCTCCTTGATCCTTGAGAGCGGCACAGCAATATCACCATCTATGAAACCCGGATAGAGCCTTCCAGGTGCCGTGAATGCAACCCTCCTAACATCCATTATCCTCTCCATCTCTGCTGGTGTCTCGGGCTTTATTATGGTGGCAGCGTGTGTTTCCTCCATTATCTTTACTACCCTCTGTGCAACAGAATCAACACCATTTTTTGGCCCGTCAACGTCAACAAGCACCATGCCACCTGGAAGCTCAGGATAGCTGAAACCCTTTACCTTGTTTGCAGCCTCCACACCCTGCTTGTCAGCAAACTCCAGGATGAGTGGATTTATACCCTCCCTCCTTATCCTGAAGATCGCCTCCCCCGCATCATCGAGCGTGTTGAAGAATCCTGCTATCCTTACAATCCTCTCAGGAAGTGGCATGATCTTGAGCCAGGCCTTTGTTATAACCGCGAGCGTTCCCTCACTTCCAACTATGAGACCAAGGAGATCATAACCCGCCCTGTTCTTGTAGGTGCTTTCACCAAAATATGTCACCGTTCCGTCAGAGAGTACCACCTCCACCTTCAGCACCCAGTCCCTCATTACACCGTACCTTGCACCCCTCATACCCCCTGCATTTTCAGCAAGCGCTCCACCAACGGTTGCCACCCTGGCGCTTGCAGGATCTGGAGGGAAGAAGAAACCGTACTTCTTGCATTCATTGTCCACATCCAGTACAGTTGCACCCACCTCTGCCTCAACTATACCATCATACTTGTGGTCAGTGGACACTTTGATAAGTTCAGGGAATGGCTCATACATTCAGCTACAAGGGAT
>PNIT01000103.1 GCA_002878135.1 Candidatus Aciduliprofundum sp. | reverse complement strand
TAGAAATATTTTTATACCAAATGATGATCACAATAAACTTGAGGCTATGGTGATAAATAATGGAAGAGGATGATGACGGCCATCCACCTAAGTGTTTTGAAGAGTTGGCATTTTTGAATTTTTCATTTTTGAGTATCGAGGGTGGTTTGCCATGAGGCCAAAGGCAATTGTCCTTGCAGAGGGTGTCTTTGGATCCACCAATGGTAAAACTGCCCATGGCCTTGTAAGGTATTCAAAGAGGTACGAGGTAGTTGGCGTAATAGACTCAACGTTCGCAGGGCTGGATGCTGGTTATGTTCTAGACGGGAAATACAGGGACATAAAGGTGTATTCCACCATTGAGGAGACATTATCACTGAAGCCTGAGGTGCTCATTGTTGGGGCAGCTACAGATGGAGGCTACCTGCCAAAGGAGTACAGACCATTCATAAGGAAGGCAATTCTCCTTGGGCTCGATATTGTCTCAGGCCTGCATGAATTCCTCAGCGATGATCCGGAGTTCTCACAGCTTGCGGAATCCACAGGCGTTAAGATAACGGATGTGAGGAAGATGTTCCTCAAGAAACAGGAGTTCTTCACGGGTGAGATTGAAAAGGTAGATTCAATAAAGGTGGCAGTTCTTGGCACGGACAGTGCAATAGGCAAGAGGACAACAACAATAATGCTCACTGAAACACTTAAGGATATGGGTTACAAGGCCATTTTTGTTGGTACTGGTCAGACAGCATGGATGCAGGGCGCAGAATATGTTGCCCTCATAGATGCCATGATAAACGATTTCGTTGCTGGGGGCATAGAGAGCGAGGTGGTGAGGGCATGGAAGGACCACCATCCAGATTTTATATTGATCGAAGGTCAGGGTGGTATACTCCATCCGGCCTATCCAGGTGGCTTTGAAATCATTGCTGCTGGCAGGCCGGAGGCAATAATACTTCAGCATGCACCCAAGAGGATATACTACGATGGTTTTGAGAAATATCCAATACCCGATGTAAGCAAATTCATGCAGATAATAGAGCTCCTTTCAGACCATCCTGTAACGGGTATTACATTGAATACTGAAAGGATGAACGAATACGAGATACCAGAATACATCAGTGAGTACGAATTGAAGTACGGTGTTCCAGTGGATGCACCTCTATACACAGGGGTAAATAAGATAGCAAAGGCACTTGTTGATATGCTATCCAGGAAGAAGGAAGGAATGAAACCCTACATAAGGGGAGGATTCAGATTTTAGACCTCAAGTGTTTTGACAGGATTGATGTAAGCGATCCTGTAATAGAGAAGAGAAGGATATACAGTGACATTACACTGGATGGAAAATACACATTCAGGCTCATATTTACCTACTATGAGGACATAGAGTCGGTGGAAAACATAAGGAACCTTGCGAGACTTATGGTATCCATGCCACTTATAAACTACGGTCTTTTCGCCGATGAAATGCACTTCAATTTCCCATTAACTGAGGAGGATAAGAGATACATAAAGGATAACATGGACATAATAAGCAGAGATATTTTTGTGAACAAGCTCTGTAGGAGAAGGGCCGACTTCATAAAAAAGGAGTACATACCAAGGGAAGAGGACATAAAACCAGAGAATGCTGAGACAAGGGCAAGGCTAATCTTTTCAGGTACATCAACGGAAAGATATTCCACAGTATTCAGAGATGATAGGGCTGCAATCCTTTCATCTGGTGGGAAGGAGAGCCTCCTCACCTACGGATTGCTGAAGGAGCTGGGCAAGGATGTTTACCCTGTATTCTTCAATGAGAGCGGGGGCCACTGGAGGACCGCCCTACCCGCATACAGGGGTCTTTCAGGCACAGAAAAAAATACAAAGAAGGTATGGTCAAACATTGATAGATTCTATCTATTCATGCTTGATCATCTGAAGATAATAAGGGAGGATCACAGGAAGATAAGGGCAGACACATACCCAATAAGGCTATTCATATTCGGTCCCTACATCTTTTCAATGCTACCAATATTCATAAAATATGGCATAGGAAACATACTCCTTGGCAGTGAATACGATGATCCAAGGACAGATTACAGTTACCATGGAATTAAACACTACTTTGGCATATATGACCAGAGCGTTGATTTTGACAGATACAACACATATTATTTCAATTCAAAGGGAATTGGAATAAGGCAGTGGAGTATAGTTAGGCCCATAACTGGCCTCATAGTGGAAAGGATACTCATAAAGAGGTACCATGATCTATACAGGTACCAGAGATCCTGCCATTCATGCCATATTGAAAACGGTGAGGTAATCCCCTGCGGTGTCTGCACAAAATGCCTTGGTGTTATGTCCTTCATAATCGCAAACGATGGTGATCCGAGGGAGATAAACTACAGGGATACACACATAATGAAGCTTGAGGAGAATCTCTCAAAAACACAGTTGAGGCTGGATCCTGATGAGAGGGAACATACATTCTTCCTGCTGAATAGAAAGGGGTTCAAACTTGATGGCAGGGAGAATCCGCACGTGGAGATGCTCCACTTTGATGAAAGGAACTCACCCATGGATCACATACCCAAGGGCTACAGGGGGGTATTTTCAATCTATAGAGAATATGTGAAGGGTGCGGTAATACTCAAGGGTTCAGATTTTGTTCCTATTGATTTTTCCTGGATGCAACAATGAACATAGCCATAATTATTAGGATTGAACCTATTATTTGAGATATGCCCATGAACTCTCCAAGCACAGCCATTGAGAATAGAACACCAAAAACAGGTTCCATGGCAAAAACCATTGATGCTGTCACTGAATCAACACCCCTCTGCCCAATGTTCTGAAGGAGAATTGCACCTGTTGTGGCAAAAAGGCTGAGATAGAATATTGAGAAAATAACCCAGCCGTTGAATGTTGCATATACGGGAAGAAGGGGAATAAAGAGTGCAGAGAGGGGCACAACGAATAGAACCTGGTAAAAGGTTAGAGCTATGGGATCATATATCTTTGAGTACTTGTCAACGAATACCACCTGAAATGAATATGAAAGGGCACTCACCACCGTTAAAAAATCACCAAAATTAAGTGACATATGCTCGTAGAACTCAGTTATCAATACAAGACCTGTAAAAGCAAATATAAGGGCAATTCCTACCCTTGAATCTATCCTCTCCTTCAGTATGAAGAATGCAAGTATTGGGGATATTATTACATACAAACCTGTAATGAGGCTAGAATTTATGGCACTCGTGTATATTACACCCACCACCTGGAAATAATAACCGAAGAAGAGGAAAATGCCTATGAAGATTCCGGATAATATTAGATTTTTATCAGCCTTCAATATCCTTGAGGGGAAAATGAGGAATATTGCAAATGCTCCGATGAAAAACCTTATCATTATTAGTAGGGATGGGGAGATATAATCCACTGATACCTTCTGCAGAGGGAATGTGAATCCCCAGATAAGTGTTGTAATCAGGAGTTCACCTATGTATTTTATCTTCATTCTTCTTAAGTGTAATGTAATCTGATATTTCAGCTATTTGCTCGGGTGTAAGTTCCTCCACCCTTTTTTCACCGTATGGAACGTCCATGCCAAGTATCTTCCTTATTGTTTTTCTCCTCTGGGAAAATAGGATCTTAGTGAGTTCAAAATATAGATCCTCATCAATTACACTGAATTTCTTTCTGGGAACAATCTTTACCAGAGCTGAATCAACCTCGGGGACAGGCCTGAACGAACCCCTCTTCACTATCCTGAGTATCTCAACATCGGCGAAATAGTAAACATTCACTGTTATCCTTGAGTATTCTGGTGTACCGGGGCTAGCAACAAGCCTCTGTGCAAATTCCTTCTGATACATAATTATACCCAGGTCAAATTTATGTTTAAGTAGCTTGAATGTGATGGGTGATGAAATTGAGTATGGTATATTGGATATTACCTTGTTGAATCCTGGGAAATCCACCTTAACAGCATCACCATGTATGAGGGTGAGCCTTCCACTTTCAATCTCCTCCCTGAAAAGTACCTGTAGTAGCTGGTAGTACTCCAAGGATTTTTCAATGGATATAACATTTGCACCCCTTGATAGTATCTCTGATGTGAGGTTCCCCGGGCCTGGGCCTATCTCAAGGACAGTATCACCCTCCCCCACCCTTCCAGAATCCACTATGAAGGATATTATCCTTTTATCCTTCAGGAATACCTGACCCAATCTTTTTATTCTTTTCATTTTGCAACAAAGATCTTGTATTTTATATCCCTGTCCTTAAGCTCCTCTATTATCCTTGCAACTATGAGCTTTTCAGGTGGGTGAGAGAGCTTTACCCTTTCCACTATGTCCTTGAAATCCTTGAAAGGTCCCTTTTTCCTCTCCTCTATAATTGCCCACATTGTTTTTTTGCCAAGACCTGGAAGTAATTCGAGCATATGCATCCTAGTTGTTATGGGTGTTGCATTATTGAAGAAATCCACAAACCTCTTCTCCTGTTTTTTTACTATCTCTTCAAGTATATAGGGTAGTTCGCTCTGGGCAGCATTTGTTAGCTCATCATATGTGATCCTTCTCTTAACATGCTCCACCTTAGTTCTCTTCTCAAGGTCCTTACCTATGTAAACCCTTTCACCTATGGTAAGTGTGGTATTTATCTTAGGTATTAGTTCAAATAGTTTGAATTCACTTTCTCCTATTGCAAGCGCCAGGGGTACCCTCTTGAAGCTCCTGTCCTCCGCTCTACCCTGTGGTAGATAATCAAGTATATAGGCAAAATCCTCCATTCCCCCTCACTCCTCTTCCTTGTTACCCTGCAATATTTCCAAAATCTTTTGTATATCCTCGGGGGTAGGTATTATCTTGTCCTTGAGGAATATTACCCTTACCTCATCAGGTGTTTTTGGCATAAGATCTATTAGCTTAGTAGCATACTTTTCATTAACTATATCTATCTTGAGCAATTTTTCCCTCAGCTTCTTAACATCCTTATGCTTTACCTTGGAGAATTCCTGAGCGTGTTTTAAAACGTTCTTCTGCAATGGATTTAGCTCCCTCTCCTTTGATATTTTCTCAAGAATCTCCCTCACTTCCTCTATTGTAAGGTATTTCCTGTTCATCTTGCCTACTGCACCTTCTTCAAATGAACAGGTGAAGCTATAATTACCTTCCTCACGCTTCCCTCTTTCACTTCAACAAGGTATGCCCTTCCCTGCATGCCTATAACAATTCCCACCCTTCCCTGAAACCTATGATGGGGCATTCCAGAATGCTGGGAGGGATCAATGTCTATGGCAACCCTTTCCCCCACCTGAAATTCCCTCAGGAACCTTGTGATGGGCGGCATACCCCTCTCTCTCACTCCCTTCATCAACTTCATCCCAGAACGTGCCCTGGGGCCGTGCGACATCTTTGACATATTCAATCCTCCCTGTCGAGTATTTTAACTACATCAAGTCTTTCTATTTTTATTTTTTGGTCAAGCATCTCCGATATGCTTGGCCTCGTCCTGCCATTATCTCCATGGGCCAGCTCCTTTATGTATGTTCCAGCATCGGATATGATTTCTATCTCAGCATGCCTTCCATCAAGTGAGACCAGCCTTATTGAATGTATCCTCTTTTCCCTTACCCTGTCTGGCCTTCTGTGCCTCTCTCTCCATGGTGTTCTCTGATAAATAACTTTTCCTTCAAGCTGCTTCAATCTATTTTCCAGATCCTCAAAGTTCATCTCCCTCTCAAGTTCTATCCTTAGCATATATACCTTTCTACTCTCCATGGATTTTATCTTCTTCACCATATCCCTTTTGACATATTTTAGATCCAGGACCTCTACCTTTCCTGAACAGCTTCTGTTTATCTCTTCCTGAAGCATGCTCAGGTCAATATTCCTCTTCCTTGGTGATTTTATTTCAAGAACGAAGGGCCTTCCGTTTCCAAGCATCAGAACATCAACATCCTCCCTTCCAGCACCATGCAGGTAATATTTTTCTCCAAGGAAGTATGAGTTGGCAACATCCCCTATGTATTCCTCAACACTCTTCCCTTCTCCGTGGATCCATCTAGTCTGTGGTATACCCCTCTCCAGCTTCCTATACCTTCCATATATGAAAATTGGTTTTGGTAGTACCTCGGCATACTCATATTCAGTATCAACAACTATTGTTATGTCTGGATCATTGAATGAAACATCCTTTCCAATCCTTTTGTAAACTGCCTTTCCAATCTCCCTGGATAGCTCATTCCCGATATCCTCCCCCCTGTTCCCATATTTCTCAAGCATTATTCTGTCCCTTTCAACAATCTCCCTGCTGTTTCTCGTCCCTATAAGGAAGGTGTTGAATTCATATCCTTCGATTGCTTTTATTACAATATCAGCGAAATGTTCAATTTTATCAAAAATATTGTTGCATAGCTCACATTTATCTGGATAAAGATCCGAGATATTCAGGTCATGATCCATTGCATAGATTACCCTAATGGCCTTACCCCTTTCTTCATTTGTAAGGCCGTGACCTAAAGAAGCAAATAATCTCCCCAGGCAGTGATCACATAATTCCTTTATTTCACCTATCTCTAATTCCATATTTTATCTTAGAATTATGGGAGTAATTTAATTTTAACTTACCATAACTAATTTAAAATTT
>PNIT01000059.1 GCA_002878135.1 Candidatus Aciduliprofundum sp. | reverse complement strand
TCATTTTACAAAAACAATAAAATATCATAATTAAATTATGAATATCAGGTGTGGAAAATGATAGCATTTCTTCCCCAGGAATATGAGGAGTTCAGATCAAAGGTAAGAAAGTTCTGTGAAAATGTGCTGGAAAAGAATGCCATGAGGTGGGACGAGGAAGAGGAATTCCCCTACGATTCACTTAAGGCCATGGCAGAGGAGGGAATCCTTGGACTTGGAATACCTGAGGAGTACGGAGGTGCAGGTACAAACAGGCTGAAGCTCGTTATAGCTATTGAGGAGGTGGCCAGGGTAGATCCAAACAGTGCATTCATCATGGAGGTGGAGAGCCTCTTTGACGCCACCATACTCCTCTTCGGCTCAGAGGAACAGAAGAAGATTCTTAAGGATGTGGCCCAGGGTAAGAAGATAGGTACATTTGCATTGACTGAACCAACGGGCGGCACGGATGTTGCTGGAATAAAGAGCATCGCAAAGAAGGAGAATGACAGGTACCTACTTTATGGCTCAAAATACTTCATCACAAATGCACTGGTGGCATCATACTTCGTTGTTTTCGCAAAGACTGCACCCGAACTAAAGGGTAAGGGTATAACGGCATTCCTCGTTGAAAAGGGTACGGAGAATTTCAGGGTAGGTCCAAAGATACATCTTACTGGTTTCAGGGGATCCGCCATAGCGGGTCTTCAGTACAATGGGGCTCCTGTGAAAAAGGAAAATATAATAGGCAAGGAGAATGAGGGTATAAAGGTTGCAATGACAGTACTTGAGAGGGGAAGGGTGAACATATCCGCCCTGGCACTTGGCATGCTACAGAGGGTTTATGAGGAATCCGTCAAATTTGCAAACTTCAGGAAGAGCATGGAGAATCCCATAGTCAATTATCAGTTCATACAGAATTATTTGACTGATATGCTCACTGATCTTGAGGCATCTAGATTGATGGTTTACAATACAGCTATGCTCATAGACAGGAACATGCAGGTGGGCATGAATGCAGCCTCTACCAAACTTTTCGTGAGCGAGGCACTTATGAGGCATGTTAAAAATGGTGTTGAGATCATGGGTGGATACGGTTATACAAGGGGTACCGTGATGGAAAGGCTGGCGAGGGATGCACATAATACAACACTGAGCCTTGGAACATCGGAGGCCATGAGGCTCGTTCTTTCAAGATATTTGAGGATGCAGTGATCATACTATTTCCTTGTTAATCCAAGGATACCCCTGTAGAGGTTAACAAAAAAGCAGTTCACATTTTTTATTTTTATATTTTTGGACCATACAAGCTCATCCTTTTCATATATGATCGGGCCTATATAGTTCCTTGGAAGAGGATTTGCACCATCATGGGATATGCTGTTCATGAATTTCTCTATTAGTTCAATATTGGATCCTGGGAGGTTCTTCTCCTTTTTCATCTTTGCTATGAGATAACCTGCCTCAAGGCTCAACCTTCCTATATCAATCCTGGTGAGCCATTCTGTCTCATAGTTAAGGGAATCCACCCAGGATTTGGAATACTCCAGGAGGTTATAGTGGTCATTGAGTGTTCTTGCAAATATCCTGTATCCGAATTTTTCATTCATCTCAAATGCCAGGGACCCAGGGTCGACGAAGGGAGCTATGGGGGAGGTAAAAAGATGTACCCATGACCCATATCTATCGTACATCTTATCCATGTAATCTATATCCTTCAGCACTGTTTCCCTTGTCTGGTGTGATAATCCTATTGAAAAGAATATGTCCATCTTCCTTGCACCGTGCTTTTTTGCATATTCCACAGTCTTTTCAAGACCTGTATTGTTATAATACCTTCCGGCAAAGCCCCTCACATTCTCATCTGATGATTCAGGTGATATCTCCACTGTATATTCTGAAACATTCTTCTCAAGGTTTACATAGAATGATTCAGGTGCAGGGTTGAATATCTCAAACATGATGGGTATATCTATGCCATTTTCCTTTATTCTTTTAAGCAATTCCTCCTCATATTTCCTACCGGCCTCATGAACATCGCCTATTATGAATGCGGGTACACCGAGGTTTTCCTGTATTGATAATAGATCATCTATGACATTATCTATGGATCTGTAGGAAACACCCTTTCTGAAATATGAATGTTCATATGCAAATTTTGAACCACCACAAATGACACAGTTGTGATGGCATCCCTTTTCAATGAATGTCATACCTGATGGGGATATTATCCAGTCTGAGTATGGGAGTGCAGATTTTACACTAAGATTCCTTATGCACTGTTTTATGAGGTATCTGTAATCCAGCCTGACACTATCTATATATCTTTCGGGGGGTTCTATCCTGTTTATCCTTATTCTACCATTCTCCCTCCAGGCAAGGTTAGGTACATCCTCAAGTTTTCCCCCGCCCTGAAATGCATCTATGAGCTGAGGAAAAAAAGGTTCCGTGGTGTCACCAAGGAGTATGAAATCTATGAAGTCGTAGTTCCTCATTATCTCCATATGGTAGTAGGTTGATGATAGGCCACCAAGCATCACAGCACTCTCTGGATGGTACTTCTTTACAATCCTGGCTATGTTCAATGCGCCGTGCACATGTGGGAGCCAGTGAAGATCTATGGAGAATATACTGGATTCCAGCCCCTTTATCCTCTTTTCAACATCAAAATTTTTATCCATGACCATCTCAACGGCCAGGTTCTCAATCTTAACCCTGTAGCCAAGTGGGACGAGCTGGCTGAGGATGCTCACAAATCCTATAGGATACATCTCAAATATTGGTGTCGAAGGTATTACATCACTAACAGGTCCATAGTCCCTTACCCTCTTCCTGAAATCGTAAATACTTGGTGCATGCATCAATACGATATCGTACATTCAATACTAAAAAGAGAAAAGATTAATAAAATTAATCATTAAAGAAACTATGATCAGGATAGCCCATGCATCAAACGTCGAGATATTCGCGAGGGAGGATTCCTTCATCACATTCATGAATTCACCATTCCTTTCACACAGGGAATTGAAGGCTGTTGATATATTTCCATCCTCAAGAAACTTTGAGGAGATGTATTCACCCGTATCGGGAAAAATTGTCTACCATAGGATTCACAGGATGAGAAAGAATGACCTTGAGGAGCATGTTACTGTTGTTGACTGTGGTGGTGCATTTGTGAAGATGCTACACATAAAACCATATCTTGAGGAGGGTGAGCATGTGGATGCTGGTGAAACCCTGGGAATACTTTACAGATCACCATACTTCAGGCCCTGGTCAGATCCACATATTCATCTTGAGGTGAGGAAAAAGAATGATTACCTCAGGGCAAGGGGAGGTATCGTGCTTGAGATTGATGAGTGTGAGCCATCAGGTAGATTCATACCCCTGGATGAATATGTTGAAAGGGGTACCTACCTCCTAAGGAGAATAGAACCAATCAGGTGCGGAAAATTTTATGGTGCTGGTGACAGGGGGATCATAGATGGGGGTTATCCACACTATGGTTATGGTCTCCTCCTGGGAACGGAAGAACCAATCCTCATGGGGGAAAGAATTGGGGAATTGGTGGGTGATAGAATAGTGAAGTTCAGAAATAATGATATATACCTAAAGGGAAGGAGGATGAGGGGTATGGGGCTGAGCATATATCTTTCCAGGGATGCCTATATCAAATACATCTATCCGTAGAGCATTATCTCAATGAAATGCTTTAGGTGCTGTGCAAGAACTGGATTATCAGAATATCCGCAGGCGGCCAGTTCAGCATCAGCTATCAATGCCCTCTTCCCATCTGAAACTATATCTGTTGCTATTAGTCCCTCCTTATAGTGAACCTCCGTATTCTTCGGGGCCCTCTGGGTCCTGGATGTTATTACAACTATCTTTACATTCCTTGATATGGCCTTTTTTATTTGTTCAGCAAGCTCCCTCCTTATCTCCCCCAGCTTTGGTGATGAGAGTAGTATTTCACCCTCAGATTGATCTATCATCTCACCTATCTTCCTCAGTACATTACTTTTTCCATAAACAGTATAGACCAATTGTGGCTCACCCTTCTCACCATACATTTCCCTTGCTAGTCTCAGACGTGAGAATAGATCCTTTATCCTGCTTGTGTACCTGTCCTCAAGGGTCTCCAGCTCAACAGGTTTATATATCCTTGGCTTGCCCTGGATCATCTTTGCAAACCCTTTTTTTTCAAGGGATTCAAGGACCTTGTATGCTGATGTCCTTGGTATCCTCCCCATCCTTGCAACACCCTCAGCCTCTCCTCCCCCTATAAGTATCAATGCCATGAAGGCCCTTGCCTCGTATTCCGTGAGACCCAGCATCTCCAGTCCCTCAATTATGGACTTTATAGCCTTTTCCATCTCAGTTTCATTGCTGATCTCCATCAGAAAGAAAGAGAAAAAAAACAATATATAAAAGTTCCCTTTCAGATTGCTATGAAGTGCTCGCGTTGCGATAGGGATGCAGTTATATTCATAAGGTATAATGGAGAACATCTCTGCGCAGAGCACTTCATGGAATTCCTGGAATCTAGGGTGAAGCATGAGCTAAGGAAACAGGTGGACCTTAAGCCGGGCGATAGGATAGTTGTGGGTACATCTGGAGGTAAGGACAGCACTACCACAGTATACCTTCTTAAGAAGATTTTTTCAATGAGGAGGGACATAGAGATAATAGCTGTTACCATAGATGAGGGCATAGAGGGTTACAGGGACAGGGCCATAGGGGTACTTTCTGGATACCTTAAAAAGATTGGTGTTGAGCACAGGATCTACAGGATCAAGGAAAGATTTGGAAAAACCATAGATGAGATAGCCATGATGGATAAAACACTTATACCCTGCACCTACTGCGGTGTATTCAGGAGAAGCCTCCTTAACAGTGCAGCAAGGGAGCTTGATGCAGATTATGTGGCCACTGGCCTAAATCTAGACGACACTGCCCAGAGTATAATAATGAATTTTGCAAGGGGGGATCTTGACAGGCTGGCAAGGCTTGGTCCACATTCTGTTGTTAAGGAGGATCTCATACCCAGGATACAGCCGCTCAGGATGATTCCTGAAAAGGAGGTACTACTCTATGCCATACTTAGGGGCATTGAATTCTACCACGGTACCTGCCCCTATGCCGATCTTGCCCTGAGAAACCAGTTCAGGAAGGCAATAGATGAATGGGAGGCAAGGAGCCCTGGTACAAGACATTCCATAGTATCCGTTTATGATGAGCTGAAACCATTGCTCATTGAGAGGTACAGGAATTTCAAGCTGAACAGGTGTGAGATATGCGGTGATCCCACCCCTGGAAGGATATGCAAGGCCTGCGAACTGAGGCTGAGGCTTGATAAGATTCAGAATCTGTAATTCTCGGGGTTCAATTTCCTGAGGAGAAGATCACCTGCCATGTTAACAACATCATATAGCTCAGATACTGCTGGACAGTAAGATATTTCCACTGAGCTTAGATCCATGGCAGTGGATCCCTTTTTCATTGCCATAGATATGATGTCAATCTTGCTTGAGGCCTTTTTGCCCAGAGCCTGTGCCCCCAATATTTTTCCTGTGGATTTCTCTGCAACCACCTTCAGTATTATCTCCTCTCCCCCTGCATAATCAGGTTTGTCGAGTGCCCTGGCCCTGGCACTCACCACCTCCACCTTATCCTTTAGGTATGTTTCCGTGAAACCCACTGCGGCCACCTCAAGTGATCCTATGGTGGACACAAAGGCACCAAGTGCACCAGAGTAAGTTGCATCTTTTCCCGCCATATTTATGCCCGCCACTATACCCTGTTTTGCTGCTGTTGTTGCCAGCTGTATTGCTACTGGATCACCATTTATGAAGGATTTAACCAGCACGCAATCGCCGGCTGCAAAGATGTCCTTCCTGGAGGTTTCCATCCTCTCATTCACAAGTATAAAGTTCCTCTCCATCTTCACAATGCCATCCAGTATCTTTGTGTTTGGTACAACGCCAGTGGCTAGGATCACAGATTCACATTCGTATGTCTTACCTGACGATACTATTCCCTTAATTTTTCCATTCTCAACAACTATTTCATCCACCCTGGATGATAGGTGAAGCTCTATTCCAAGACCCATGATGAATTTTGCCACTATATCTGCCATATCAGGGTCAAGTGCCCTCGGGAAAACCTGTGGAAACATCTCGAAAACATGCACCTTTATACCGTTCACTAGCATTGAATGTGCCATCTCAAGCCCTATTGCACCGGCACCTATGACAGCTACTGATTTAACATTTTTTTCACCTATGAATTTCTTTATCAGATCCGCATCCTCAAGGGTTTTTACAACAAAAACACCATTCCCTAGGTATTCCCTTGCATTTTTTATTGGGGGTACCAGGGGATCCGCCCCCGCAGCAAAAAGTAACTTATCATACCCAATTTCCTTTTCAGTATTCTTTTCAATATCCCTTACCCTTACAATTTTGTTCTCAGGATCCACCTTAATGGCCTCATGGTTCAAAAGTACGTTTATCCTCTTGGTCCTGGGGAATGGATGTTTAAGTACGTTGAAGTCCCCTGATTCCTCGAATATTAAAGGTATTCCGCATGGTGAATATGATTCATATGCATGTTTCTCAATTATGGTGATCTCTTCCTCCCTGTTAAGCTGGGTGATCCATCTCGTTGCATAAACTCCAGCTGTTCCTAAACCTATTATAACTATCATAGTTCACGTAAAAGAATCTCAATATTTTATTTTTTTACCATAAGAA
>PNIT01000099.1 GCA_002878135.1 Candidatus Aciduliprofundum sp. | reverse complement strand
TAATCTCTTTGTCAAATTTTTTCATCCTTTTAAGATAGACAAATGTTTTAAAAAATTTTTCATAAATTAGCTCAATAGAAAATCCTTTTAGGACAATTAATTTTTTTAATCTTAGGAAGAATGTTCAGTATGTTATTAACCCGAATAGAACATGGAAGTACTCTTCATAGCGGTCTGAAAAATGCATAGACATTAACGCTCCCATAAGCATATCAAAATGGTATAGAAAAACCTGAATTGATCAAAGACCTATGAAGGGCTAAAAGGTGAATCATGTGAAGCTTTGAAAAAGTCAAAAGATGGGGTGCTGATGATAGTAATTAGGATTCCTAGAAAAGGGAATTCTAAAAGCCTTTTAAGAACAATATTGTAATAAACAGGTGAATATAACATCCAAAAATTCAATAGATAGTAGGAAAGATTTCTCAATAAAATTTAAATAAATTTCATAGTTAGAGAAATTATGGTAGAGATACATGCGCCCAGGGGAAAGGAATTGAATACTAAGGGCTGGGGACAGGAAGCTGCACTGAGATTGATGATGAATAACCTCGATCCAGAGGTAGCAAAGGATCCAGATAATCTAATAGTTTATGGAGGAAAGGGAAAGGCTGCAAGGAACTGGGATGCATTCAACGAAATTGTACAGATACTCAAGGAAATGGAGAATGATGAAACACTTCTAATTCAATCGGGTAAGCCTGTAGGTGTATTCAAAACATCTGAGGAAGTACCAAGGGTTCTCATTGTAAATGCCATGATGGTGCCAAGATGGGCCACGGATGATATCTTCTGGGAACTTGAAAGAAAGGGTCTCACTATGTTTGGGCAGATGACTGCTGGATCCTGGATATATATTGGTACACAGGGTATTCTCCAGGGTACATATGAGACATTATCTGCACTTGCAAGGAAGGAGTTTGGAAAGGATTCACTCAAGGGAAAATGGGTACTCAGCTCAGGGCTTGGTGAGATGGGTGGAGCACAGCCACTGGCAATAAAGTTGAACGAGGGTGTGGGTATCATTGTTGAGGTGGATGAAAGAAAGATTGAAAGGAGGATAAGGGGAAGGTATCTTGATATGGAGGCAAGGGACCTTGATGAAGCGCTGAAGATAAAGGACGAGGCAATAAATGAAGGTAAACCACTCTCCATTGGATTGCTTGGTAATGCAGCTACTGTATACCATGAATTGATGGAGAGGAAGATAGTTCCAGATGTTGTTACTGATCAGACTGCCGCCCATGATATAAACATTGGGTACATTCCTGAGGGGTATACAGTAGAAGAGGCTATGAGGGCTACCAAGGAGAACCATGAGAAGTACATAAGGGATGTTTACAGGTCAATAGTGAAGGAGGTAAAGGCTATACTATGGTTCAAGCAGCACGGTGCCAAGGTTTTTGATTATGGTAACAACCTAAGAACAAGGGCAAAGGAGGGAGGATTCGATAGGGCATTCGAAATACCTGGCTATGTTCCTGGTTACATAAGGGATCTGTTTGCAATTGGCTCTGGACCATTCAGGTGGGTAGCTCTATCTGGGGATCCAAATGACATATATGCAATAGATGATGCAATAATAAAGAATTTCTCACATGATGAGCATCTGGTTAAATGGATAAAGCTTGCAAAGGAGAATGTCAAATTCCAGGGTCTACCCGCCAGGATTTGTTATGCATCCTACGGTGAAAGAGAGGAGATTGGACTTCTCATAAACAACCTTATCAAGGATGGAAAGGTATCAGCACCCGTGGCCATTGGAAGGGATCACCATGATACAGGAAGTGTTGCATCACCGTTCAGGGAAACTGAGGCCATGAAGGATGGCAGCGATGCAATTGCGGACTGGCCAATCTTAAACGCCCTTCTGAATGCAATATCAGGTGCCACATGGGTTTCTGTTCACCATGGAGGCGGCGTGGGTATTGGCAATTCAATTCATGCAGGATTCGTACTTGTTGTTGATGGAACAGATAAGGCTGAGAAAAGGATCAGGAGGGTACTTAACGCAGATCCAGGTCTGGGGGTAATAAGGCACGCAGATGCTGGATACGAATCATCAAAGGAATTGATAAAAAAGGGTGTAAAATTCAAGGTACCTAGGATGGTTGGTGTTAACAAGCCTCCTTAAAAATCTTATTATCCTAAAATACATTTACCCAATCAATGAGGCTCGTTGAGTGCGTACCCAATTTCAGTGAGGGAAGGGATAGGAAGGTAGTAAATGATATTGCAAAGGCTATAGCTTACGATGAATCAGTTAAGATACTTGATATTGAGATGGATCCAGACCATAACAGGAGTGTCATTACATTTGTAGCACCCATCGATAAGGTTTCCGAGGCAGCCTTCAGGGGTATAAAGAGGGCCTCAGAGCTCATAGACATGGATAAACACAGGGGTACACATCCAAGGTTTGGTGCTGCAGATGTTGTTCCATTCATACCCCTTTATGATACCACCATGGATGAATGTGTTGAAATAGCCAGGAGTCTTGGAAAAAGGGTGGGCGATGAATTGAATATACCCGTCTATCTATATGAAAAGGCAGCATTTCTGGAATGGAGGAGAAATCTACCAGACATCAGGAATGAAAAATTCCAGTATGAACAGCTAAAGGAACACATAATGGAAGAAAAATGGAAACCAGATTTTGGCCCCCAGTTCGTGGGCAAGGCGGGTGCTACAATCATAGGGGCAAGGGATTTCCTCATAGCATTCAATGTGAACCTCAACACAAGAAATCTTGATATTGCAAAGAAGATCGCAAGGGATATAAGGGAAAGGAACGGTGGCCTTAAGAATGTGAGGGCCCTCGGTTTTGATCTCAAGGAAAGGGGAATGGTACAGGTATCCATGAACCTCATAAATTATAAGGAAACTCCCATAAACAGGGTATTCGAGCTTATAAAATCTGAGGCAGAGAGGTACGGTGTGAGCATAGCAGGCAGTGAAATAGTTGGTCTTGTACCACTCGATGCCCTGGTCCAGGTGGCCGATTTCTACCTAAGACTGGAAAATTTTTCATCTAAACAGATTTTGGAGAAAAAGATATGGGAAGGTGATGAGAAGATGATTGAGAATATGAGTGTGAAGAAATTTCTAGAGGAACTGTCCAGTGGATCCCCGACACCAGGAGGGGGAGCAGCAAGTGCTCTCGTTGGTAGCATTGCAGCGTCACTCAGCAGTATGGTAGCAAACCTTACGATAGGAAAGAAGAAGTATGCTGATGTTGAATCTGAGATGAAGGAGATTGTGAAGGTGGCTGTAAGGCTGAGGGATGAACTCTTCAGCATAGTGGATGAGGATGTAGAGGTCTTTAACAAAATAATGGATGCATTAAAATTACCAAAGGAAACAGAAGAACAGGCAAGATTGAGGAAGGAGAAGATTGAACAGGCAAGCAAGGAAGCATGTGAAGTTCCATTGAAGACCGCCAGACTCTGCCTTGATGTGATGAGATTATCATTGAGGGTGACAGAAAAGGGGAATAAGAATGCAATTTCGGACGGTGCCTGCTCTGCTTACTTTGCACAATCAGCACTCAGGGGTGCACTCCTCAACATAAGGATAAACTTAAAAAATATTTCTGATGAAAACTACAAAAAGATGATGCAGGATAATATGCAAAATTTAATAAAAGAATCATCTTTAATCCTTGAAAAGGTTGAAGAGAAAATAAATGAGGTGATGTAGATGGAGCTAAAACCAATTGTTGAGATAGCAAAAAAGGCAGGGCTTGAGGAAAATGACATAGAGCCATATGGTAGATACATGGCCAAGGTATCCCTCGATGTCCTTAAAAAGGTGGAGAAGAGAAAGAAGGGTAGAATGATTCTAGTTACTGCCCTCACACCTACCCCTGCAGGTGAAGGTAAAACAACAACATCCATAGGTCTTACAATGGCAATAAACAGGCTGGGTAAAAGGAGCATACTTGCATTGAGGGAACCATCCCTTGGACCAGTCTTTGGGGTGAAGGGGGGTGCCACTGGTGGTGGCAAGGCAACTGTTCAGCCCATGGAGGAGATAAATTTACACTTCACAGGGGATTTCCATGCAATATCATCAGCCCACAATCTTCTGTCAGCAATGATAAATAATCATATATACTATAATCTAAAGCCTGAGATAGATCCCAAAAAGGTGGTATGGAGAAGAACCATAGACATGAATGATAGGGCACTTAGGCAGATCATAGTGGGCATAGGGAAGGGAAATGGTGTAATGTATGAGGATGGTTTTGACATAGTTCCAGCAAGTGAAATAATGGCCATAATGGCTCTGAGCCTTGATTACAAGGATATGAAATCAAGGATAGAGAGGATACTTGTGGGTTTTTCAAGGGATAGAACTCCAGTTTATGCAAGGGATATAAAGGCATCTGGAGCCATGTCTGCGCTTTTAAGGAACGCACTCAAGCCCAACCTGGTTCAGACATCTGAGAACACACCTGCATTCGTTCATATAGGGCCATTCGGAAACATAGCCCACGGTACAAACAGCATTGTTGCTGATAAGATTGGATTGGGTCTTTCAGATTACTTTGTAACAGAATCAGGCTTTGGTTCAGATCTTGGTGCCGAAAAATTCTTCGACATTGTAACCAGGGTGGGTAACTTTGCTCCAAATGCCGCTGTTGTTGTGGCATCAATCAGGGCCATAAAGCACCACGGAGGTGCCAAGGATGTATCAGTTGAGGATGTGGAAGCCGTAAGGAAAGGCTTTGATAACCTGAGATTCCATATTAACAACGTAAGGAAGTTTGGTGTTGAGCCTGTGGTTGCAATTAATAAATTCAAGAGTGACACGCTAGGTGAGATAAAGGCTCTGGAGGAACTTCTTGAAGGAGAAAAGGTTGAATGGGCACTTTCTGAGGTATTTGAAAAAGGAAGCGAGGGTGGCATAGAACTGGCGGAGAAGGTAATGAAGGTGGCGGATGCTCATCCAGAGGTTAAGATAAACTATGCCTATGAACTGGATGATCCAGTTGAGGTTAAGATAGAGAAGATAGCAAAAAGGGTCTATGGTGCAGCTGAGGTGGTATTCACTAAGGATGCCCAGGACGATCTTAAGCTTATAAAGAAGATAGGCATGGACAAGGCCTTTGTATGCATGGCAAAAACACAGTCTTCCATAACAGATGATCCCAAGGTACTCAACGCACCAAAGGATTTCACCATAACTGTGAGGGAGATAAGGATATCATCTGGCTCTGGCTTTGTTGTGCCCATACTTGGAGAGATAATGACCATGCCAGGTCTTTCAAAGGAACCTGCAGCTTATAATATAGATCTCACTGAGGACGGAAGGATAGTGGGGCTGTTCTAGAAGATGAAGGTATTCGTTGTTGACAATGGTGGTCAGTGGACGCACAGGGAATACAGGGTACTCAGGTATCTGGGGGTTGAAACAGGCATAATAGAAAATACAACACCCCCAGAAAAAATAATTGACGAAGGTGTGGATGCCCTTGTTCTCTCGGGAGGATCCCCAAGCATCTCCTTCGAGGCCCAGAAACTGGGTAGACAGGGTGATTACCTAAAGTTAAATATTCCTGTCCTTGGTATATGCGTTGGTGCACAGTATATTGCACTCCATTTCAATGGTAAGGTGGGTCCAGCAAAAATTCCAGAATATGGAAAGACGGAGATTGAAATACTGGAAAAGGATCAGCTTTTCAAGGATCTACCAGATAGATTTTTTGTCTGGGAATCCCACAACGATGAGGTGAAGGAACTTCCACAGGATTTCCAGCTTCTTGCAAGCTCATCAAACTGTAGGATTCAGGCATTTAGACACAGAACAAGGGATATATTCGGGGTGCAATTCCATCCAGAGGTAGAAAACACAGAATATGGAAAGGAAATATTCAGGAATTTTCTAGAAATAATTTAAAAGATCTCTGAATCCATTTTTTGTGAATATGCCGAGATCCGTTATATAGGCGGTTATAAATCTTGAGGGTGTTATGTCAAAATAGTAGTTTATGCAGGTGAAATTAACTCCCTTTTCGCATATCTCACTTGGTGAATGCCTCCTCAATTTTATTTTTTTATCATAGAATTTGAAGCTATGCCCTATGGAGTAAAAGGGCACTGAGAATTCCCTTGAAGCCAGGGCCAGGGGAAATGTACCCACCTTGTGCAGGAGTGAGAAATCTTTTAGGAGGGCATCCATTCCCACAAGGGTCATCGTGGATCCTTTGAGGGCATGGTATATTGAAGCATCAGTGAAAAGTCTCACATTGATTCCATTTGATGCAAGGGATTTTGCCAGCAATCTTCCCTCAAACATGGGTCTTGATTCAAGTACATTAACACCCACTATCTTATCTGAATTCCTCTTTATTGCCATCTCCACCATGGAGCTATAGCTTATTGTGGTTACCACATCATCCTTTTTAAAAATGGAGCTAGAATTATTTATGGCATTCTCCTTTGCATCAGTTATTTTTTTAATGAGTGAATCAACATCATCAACACCTTTCATATCAAGCGTGAGATAAACGGCCTTTATGACCTCTGGCATTTCCCCCTTGTACCTTTTTATTTTCTCAAAGAAATTAAATCTTTCCGAGAAATTATTCTTTACATAATAAAGTGCTTCAAGGGTCAACTTTTCACTACCAGAAATGTTATCCCTGATTACCATCTTCATCCCTCTAATTAATTTCAGGAATGAAAGCTCCCATAACATAATTAAATTTTTTCATACAATGTTATAAAAAA
>PNIT01000005.1 GCA_002878135.1 Candidatus Aciduliprofundum sp. | reverse complement strand
AAAAAAGAAAAAAACTTATTAAATTAAATTCAATGACCTTTCTGGTGAGTTATTTTGTTACTGGGTGAGGAACATCAATTGATAAGAAATCTTGCAAGAAACTTCGGTGAAAAGTATATAGTTCCAATCAATAAGAGGATTGAGGCTGAAACAATCCCAAGGGAACTGTATACTGAACTTGGTAAAATTGGATTTACGGGTGTAATAATCCCCCAGGAATATGGTGGAGCAGGTTTTGATACCCTAAGTTATGTGATAATACTTGAAGAGCTAGCTAGGGTATCCCCCTCCGTTTCAGTGGCTATGGATGTGCAGAATGGGCTTGTGGAATATCCAATATACACATGGGGTAGTGAATATCTTAAGAAAAAATACCTACCAAAGCTTTGTTCAGCTGAGTATATAGGTGCATACGCCCTTACAGAGCCGCAGGCGGGTTCTGATGCGGCCAATGTTCAGCTTAAGGCTGAGAAGGTAGGAGATGAATACATATTGAACGGAAGCAAATTTTTCATAACAAATGCTAATCATGCAAGTATATTCATTGTTTTCGCAAGGACATCTAAGGGTGTGAAAAGGCACGAGGGTATAACAGCATTCATTGTTGAAAAGGGCTATGATGGATTCAGGATAGGAGAGGATTATAAAAAATTGGGTGTCAGGGGATCAAGTACAGCCGAACTCATTTTCGAGAATGTTCACGTTCCGGAAGAAAACATAATAGGTGAGATTGGAAAGGGTTTTTACATAGCAATGAATACACTCAACATGGGTAGGATAGGTATAGGGGCGCAGGCTCTGGGTATTGCACAGGCCTCACTGGAGAAGAGTATAGAATATATGAAGCAGAGGGAGGCTTTTGGTAAAAAACTCGCAGAATTCCAGGGGCTTCAATTTCAGTTATCTGAGATAGCAACAAAGGTTGAGGCGGCAAGATTGCTTGTTTACGATGCTGCTGTGAGGGCTGACAGGGGCATGGGCTTGATAAAGGAGGCAAGTATGGCCAAGTATTTTGCAAGCAATGCAGCAATGGAGGCATCCAGGTTTGCCGTTCAAGTTCACGGTGGTTATGGATTTATTGAGGACTTTGATGTTGAAAGGTTTTATAGGGATGCAAAGATAACAGAGATATATGAAGGTACATCTGAAATACAGAAGCTTGTAATAGCAAGAGAGCTATTGAAGTGATCATTATGAGGAAGATTAGGGTGCTCATAGCAAAGCCAGGCCTTGATGGCCATGATAGGGGTGCAAAGGTACTCGCAAGGTCGCTAATGGATGAAGGATTTGAGGTTATATATACAGGTATACATCAGACCGCCGAGGATATTGTAAGGAGTGCCATAGAGGAGGATGTTGATGTAATCGGCCTGAGCATACTTTCAGGTGCACATATGTACCATTTCAGGAGGATTCTGGAACTAATGAAGGAAAACGGCCTTAACGATGTTCTTCTCATAGGTGGAGGTATAGTCCCTGAGGATGATAAGAATAAACTGATTGAAATGGGTGTTGATGCAATATTCAATCCAGGTACAAGTATAAAGGAGATATCAGATTTCATAAGGAAGAATTTAAGGAGAAGGGTATGAATATCGCTGATATTTTAAAGGATAGAAAAAGCATAGCAAAGGCCATCACTGAAATAGAGGAAGGAAACACCGAACTTGCCACTGAAGCCTTAAGGGGAATCAGGGGTGCTTGGGTGATAGGGGTCACCGGAGTTCCTGGAAGTGGAAAATCCACACTCATTTCAAAGATAGCGTTAAAACTTGCCTTGGAAGGTAAAAAGATTGGAATACTGGGCATAGATCCCACCAGCCCTTTTTCAGGGGGTGCAGTTCTTGGGGATAGAATAAGGATGAGGGAACTGAACAAATTTGAGAATGTTTTTATTAGGAGCATATCCACGGGTGGAAAGCTTGGGGGAATGAGTTATCATACACCTGACATAGTAAATGTACTGGATGCGGCAGGTTTTGATACCATATTCATTGAAACAGTAGGAACTGGGCAGGATGAGGTTGACGTCATGAATATAGCAAACACAGTTTTGGTCGTAATTGTACCCACTTTGGGTGATGAGGTACAGGTGATTAAGGCAGGACAGCTTGAGATAGGTGATATCTTCATTTTAAATAAATCTGATCAGGGGGCCGCGGATGAAAAGATAAAGGAAATGACCCTAATAATGAAGGAGAGAAAAGATGGCTGGATCCCCAGGATTGTAAAGAGCGTTGCGGTAAGAAACCAGGGTATTGATGAAATCCTAAGGTTAATTGTAGAGCATAGGGAATTCATTGAAAGAAATGGTTTGAAGAAGAATAAGCTTAGACAAAGGATCCTGTATACAATCAAACAGCATGCTTTAAATAGAATGGATGAAATAATGAAAAATGAGGAAATTGAGGTATACATTGAGAAGGTAATGTCCGGTAAGGACATCTCCAAGGTAATAGATGAAATAATGCTTGAAATGGGTGTTGGTTATGGAAAAAGAGGAAAAGATTAGGGAAAGAATTAAAGAGTGGGAAGAGGGAGTTTTGAAAAAATCTCTTCAGTCTCTTCCAGAAAGGGGGAAATTCTCAACACTTTCAGGTATAGAGATTAAGACTTTATATACACCTATTGACATAGGTGAGTTCAATTACTTTGAAAAACTCGGTTTTCCGGGAGAATATCCATTCACCAGGGGTATTCATCCAACCATGTACAGATCCAGACTATGGACTTTCAGGCAATTCTCAGGTTTCGGGGATGCAATAGAAACCAACAGAAGGCTGAAGTATCTTCTGGAGCACGGTGAGACCGGGCTCAGCATAGCATTCGATTACCCGACTCTTCTGGGACTTGATGCTGATGATCCAATCACAAAAGGTGAGTTTGGAAAGGCAGGTGTTGCCATAAACACACTTGAGGACATGCAGCTGATGTTCAAGGATATATCACTTAAGGACATATCAACATCAATGACAATAAATGGTCCAGCAGCGATGATTTGGGCCTTTTACATACTAACAGGGGAATCCCAGGGTGCAAGGTGGTGTGACCTCAGGGGCACAATACAGAACGATATACTCAAGGAATACATGGCCCAGAAGAGTTTCATATTCCCTCCTGAACCATCATTAAAACTTGTCATTGATACCATTGAATTTGGTTCAAAGGAACTTCCCCTCTGGAATCCCATAAGTATTAGTGGCTATCACATAAGGGAGGCTGGCGCTACAGCAGTGCAGGAGCTTGCATTTACTCTTGCCAATGGTCTTACATATGTGGAAAAGGCGGTCGAGAGGGGTCTTGATGTTGATGATTTTGCACCCAGGCTCAGCTTCTTCTTCGATGCGCACATTGATTTTTTTGAGGAGATAGCAAAATTCAGGGCTGCGAGAAGGATATGGGCTAGGGAGATGAAGAACAGGTTCAACCCAAAGAAGGAAAGATCCCTATGGCTAAGATTCCATACACAGACGGCAGGGGTTAGCCTTACAGCCCAGCAGCCTGAGAATAACATAATAAGGACAACAGTAGAGGCAATGGCGGCTGTTCTAGGGGGTACACAGAGTCTTCATACCAACAGTATGGATGAGGCATGGGCACTTCCCTCCGAGAAGGCAGTGATGATAGCACTAAGAACGCAGCAGATAATAGGTGAAGAAACAGGAATATCAAACACTGTTGATCCTCTCGCAGGCTCATATTACGTTGAATGGCTTACAGATAAGATAGAGGAGGAGGTATACAAGTACTTTGACAGGATAGATTCCATAGGTGGTGTTATAAAAGGTATAAGATCTGGATTTTTCCAAAGGGAGATAGCTGAATCTGCATACAGGTATCAGAAGGAGCTTGAAGAGATGAAAAGGGTACTGGTTGGTGTAAACAAATACAGGATTGAGGAAAAATTGGAGATACCCATACTTAAGGTGCCTGATGAACTTGAGGAAAGGCATCTAGCAAGGCTGAAGAGGTACAAGGAAAATAGGGATATATCCAAGGTACAGGATTCTCTCAGAATACTGCAGCTTAATGCTGATGAAAAGAATCTCATGCCTTACATAATAGATGCGATCAGGGCAAGGGCAACGCTTGGAGAGATTGTTAATTCTCTCAAAGATGTGTGGGGAGAATATATTGAACCGGTGATATACTGATGCATCTGAAGAGTGGTCTCGTACAGGTATACACAGGTAATGGGAAGGGGAAAACAACCGCAGCCATTGGCCTTGCTGTGAGGGCCGCAGGTAATAATCTTAACGTATACATAATGCATTTTATGAAGTCAAGGAGATATGGTGAGACAAAGATACTTAAGGGTATTAAAAACATAAAGGAAAGATATCTGGGTAAACCTTATTTCATATCGAAGGATCCATCCATAGCCAATAAATTGAAGGGTGTTGTTGTGTTTGAACCAGGGAATCCACCCAGGGATTATGTGGAACTTGTTAGAAAAGGAATAAAAGAGGTAAAAGGTATAATTAAATCGGGAAAATATGATGTGGTAATACTGGATGAGATAATCACCGCCCTCTATTTTGAACTTGTATCGATGGAAGATATGAAGAGCATACTGCTTGAAAGACCTAAAAATGTTGAGATAGTTTTAACTGGTAGGTACGCTCCAAAAGAATTGATTGATATGGCTGACTTGGTAACGGAAATGGTGGAGGTAAAACACCCCTATCAGAGGGGCATTGAGGCAAGAAAGGGTATTGAATATTAATTCTACAAATGGAATACAAAATTTTAAAATATAATAAGCGCATGATTATATCGGTGATAGGATGAAAAAGATGACTGAAAAGAATTTAGGGGATGCTTTTGCAGGGGAAAGTCAGGCACATATGAGATACCTTATTTTTGCAGATGTTGCCGAAAAGGCTGGTTATAAGAATATAGCGAGGCTTTTCAGGGCCATATCATATGCGGAACAGGTACATGCCACAAATCATTACAGGGCGCTAGGTCTCATAAAGGATACAGAGAATAATTTACAGGCTGCAATAGACGGTGAAACTTATGAGGTGGAGGAGATGTATCCTGTTTTCAACGAGGTGGCAAAGTTTCAGGGTGAGAAAACGGCTGAGCAGTCCACACATTACGCACTTGAGGCGGAGAAGATACATGCCGATCTCTACAAGAAGGCAAAGGAAAGTGTTAAGGCAAAGAAGGATATGGATATAGGCGATATCTACATATGTACAGTCTGTGGCTATACGGCCGTGGGTAAGGTGCCGGAGAAATGCCCTGTCTGCGGAGCACCAAGCTCTGCATTTAGGAAGTTCTGATCCACTATGGGAAAGAAAGCAAGGGAGATTGTTGAAATAAGCGTTCCTGAGATAGTCAATGATCTAAACAAGGCATATGCAGATGAATGGCTTTCATTATACCTATTCTGGTATTCATCAAGGATAACTTTAAATACAAACCTGAAGTCAATATTTGAGAAGATTTATCAGAGGGACCTTAAACATGCAGAGCTAATTTCAGCCAGGATAAAGACATTGGGAGGGTCCATCATATACAACCCAGCAGAGATGATACGTATTGGAAACTGCAAATATCCTGATTCCATAAATGCCAAGAATGAAAAAGAAATGCTTGAATCCCTGATCAATTACAAGAGATGCCTTATTGAGGTATTTAACAGGCTGATAAAGAAAACACATGGCAAGGATTTTGTTACATACGGTATAATACAGGAATTAATAAAGGAAGAGATTGAAGATGAAGATATGCTGGAAAATTTTATCTGAGGAGGTGAAAAAATGAAAAAGTTTGGTGAGGTAATAATATCCCCTGAGAAGGAGGGGAAGGAGAAGCACGTACCAATAATAGAGGCGCCAAGGAAGGTAAAGGCGGGCCAGTGGTTCAATGTTACAGTGACAGTGGGCAAGGAAGTGCCACATCCAAACCTTGTGGAACATCACATAAAGTGGATACAGATATATGCACAGATTGATGGAAGGCCATACAATCCTGTGCACGTTGCAACATTTGATCTCGGGCCAACATTTGCTGATCCTACAGTAACATTCAAGATTAAGCTGGATAAAAAGGCCACAATCTATGCGCTAGCCTACTGCAACGTACATGGAGTATGGGAGAATTCAGTGGACATAGAGATAGAATAAATCTTTTTTCCTATTTTTTTGGTGATATGTATGGAAATAGATGAACTGCTTAAGCTTGCAATAAAGTCAGAGGAAGAATCATATGAATTTTATATGGAGGCCATGAAAATATCCAATTTCTCAAACGTGAGGGATACACTAAAGGAGCTTGCAGAGGAAGAACTAAGGCACAAGAGTATAATTGAATCCTTGATGAGGGGTAAGATAGATGTGGTGGAGAATTTAAAGGATCTTAAGCTCAGCGATCATCTTCCAAAGAAGGAAACAATAAGGGAGGATTCAGACCTGCAGGAGGTTTTACAGGTGGCCATGAGCAGGGAGAGAAATGAATACGAATTTTACATAAACCTGAAGAATTCCATTAAAAATAAGGATGTTGAAAAGGTATTGGATTTTTTGGCAAACCAGGAGCTTCAGCATAAGGCGAAGTTGGAGAATATGTATGATGAACTTGTTTACAAGGAGTTTTGATCATGCTCAAGGAGATAGAGGAAAGGAGGAGTGCTAGGTCATTTTCAGATAGGCCTGTTGAAGATGAAAAATTAATCAATATCTTAAGGGCAGGTCAATGGGCCCCTTCCTGCTACAATAATCAGCCATGGCATTTCGTTGTCTTGAGGGGTGAAGAGACAAGAAGGATACACGATGCCATAAACAGGGGTAACTCTTGGGCAAAGAGTTCATACATGATAATCGCTGTTGTTTCAAAAAGAGATCTCGACTGTATAAGCAATGGCAGGGAATATTATATGTTCAGCTGCGGTCTTGCGGTGGAAAATATGCTTCTGGAGAGCTACCATCAGGGTTTGGTAGCGCACTCAATTCTAGGTTTCAATGAGGATCTTGTGAAGGAGAGACTCTCAATACCTGGGGAATACAGGGTATTAATACTACTTATAATAGGTTATCCGGGTGATGAGGAAATGAAAGATCATAAAAGGGAAAGGAAAAATCTGGAGGAGATAGTTAATTATGGAGGTTGGTAAAGATGCTAAAAGAGGGGGATGATGTAAGATTTATTGACGATATCCTGCCTGAATACAGGGGTAAATGGCTTGTACTTTACTTCTACCCAAAGGATTTTACCTCGGGCTGTACTAAGGAGGCGTGTTCATTCAGGGACAGGTACAGTGAGATAAAGAATCTTGATGTGGAGGTTGTTGGTGTAAGTGTTGATGATGAGGAAACCCATAGGAAATTTAAAGAAAAATACAATCTACCATTCCATCTTTTAAGTGACAGGGAAAAAAGGCTAATTAAGATGTTCGGTGTAGAGAATATGGGTAGAGCAAGAAGGACAACATTTATCATCAACCCTGAAAGGAGGATAGTGAAGGCATGGGGAAGGGTGAAGGTTGAAAATCACGCTGATGAAATTATACAAAATCTAAAGGAGTTGAAAAAATGAGTGTGAAATACCAATGTTCTGTGTGTGGATACATATATGATCCGGATTTGGGTGAACCTGATAGGGGTATAGGCCCAGGGACGCCTTTTGAGGAACTGCCAGATGACTACACATGCCCAGTTTGTGGTGCCAGCAAGGAGATGTTCGTGAGACTATGAAGATGAATGATATTACCGTAAGAATAGGCGGTCAGGCGGGGGATGGATCACTGGCCACGGGCGAGATACTCTCAAAATACTTTAGAAGGATTGGATTCTATGTTGCCACAGACAAGGATTTTCCTTCAAGGATCAGGGGGGGTCACACCAGCTATGCAATAAGGGGATCAAAGAAAAGGATATTTTCACTGGATGATAGAATAGACGTTCTCCTTGCCTTTGATGAAGATTCCATCCTCCTGCACATGGATGAGCTTGAGTCCGGCGGTGTGGTAATATTTGATAGCAGCAGAAAGGATCTGGAGATAAAAAGGGAGGATGTTAGAAAGGTAAAGATTCCCCTGGCAAATATTGCAAGAAAGGAGCTAGGTCTTGAGATAATTAAAAACACCATGGCACTGGGTGTATTATCAAAACTATTCTCCCTCGACAGCAATATCATGAGGCAAACAATTAGGGATTCATATAAAACAAAAAGTGAGAAGATAATTGAGGAGAATTTGCTTGCATATGAAAAGGGTCTTGAATATTCAAAGGACATAGAACCCATGGAAGGATATGTTATAGAGGGGGATAAGGTTGCACCCGACACATTGCTTCTTATGGGAAACGAGGCAATAGGATTGGGCGCCCTTGCTGCGGGTTGCAGATTCATTGCAGCATATCCAATTACACCTGCAAGCGATGTACTTGAATTCCTTTCAAGACATCTTCCAGAGAAGGGAGGAGTTGCAATACAGGCAGAATCTGAGATTGCCGCAGTAAACATGGCAATAGGTGCAGGCTATGCTGGCCTAAGATCCATGGCTGTTACATCCGGTCCAGGCTTTGATCTCAAAACCGAGGGTATAGGTCTAGCAAGTATGATAGAACAGCCAGTGGTAATATTGGATGCTCAGAGAGCGGGACCAAGCACGGGTCTACCAACAAAGACGGAGCAGAGTGATATAAACCATGCAGTATACGGGGGTCACGGTGATAAGGCAAGGATAGTCATTGCTCCAGGGAATGTTGAAGAGGCATTCTATTTCACATTTGAGGCCTTCAACCTTGCGGAAAGATTCCAGGTACCTGTTATAATATTGAGCGATGAACTAATAAGCTGGAACAAACAGGTCGTTAAAAGGTTTGACCTTGATAAGCTGAAGGTGGACAGGGGTAAGCTTGAATTAAATCCAGTTAGCAATGAAAGGGAGTTTCCTAGATATGATTTTCAGGAGGATGGTATCTCATTCAGGACAATCCCCGGGGTAGAAAAGGGAATTCACCTGGAGACAGGGGATGAGCACGATGTATACGGCCATATAACAGAAAATGCTTCCAACAGGGTTAAGATGATGGATAAGAGGATGAAGAAGATCCAGGTGATGAAGAATGAACTTTTCCCATCGGTGGTACAGGGAGAAGGAGATGTGGCTGTTATTGGAATGGGATCAACGATGGGTCCAATATTGGAGGCTCTGGAAAGGATTCCAAGGGAAATTAAATTCATAAGGATCAGAACACTCTTTCCATTCCTTGATGATGTTGCTTTACACCTAAAGGATGTAAAGATAGCCTTTGTTGTGGAACAGAATTACCTGGGACAGCTTGAGGATCTTGTAAAATTAAACACAGGATTCAGGAATACTGTGGGTATAAGGAAATATGATGGGAGGTCCTTCAGACCAGGAATCATAGAAAGGCGTATAAGGGAGGTGATGGGATGGTAAATATATCACTTTACGATAGGGAAACACCCACCTGGTGCCCAGGATGCGGTGACTATGGTGTATTGACAGCACTAAAAAGGGCGGCTGCAAACCTTGGACTGGACCCTGCAAAAACCGTTCTAGTTACAGGTATAGGATGCTCCAGTAAGATAAACAGCTATTTTTACTCATATGGAATACATACTATCCACGGAAGAGCTGCTGCCGTCGCCACGGGAATAAAGCTCTCTAATCCTGAGCTAGAGGTAATTATAGCGGGTGGTGATGGTGATGCATATGCCATAGGTACGGAGCATCTTGTGCATATTGCCAGGAGGAATCTAGATGTCGCATACATTGTAATGAACAACCAGATTTATGGTCTTACGAAAGGCCAGGTATCACCAACGAGTGAGGAAGGCTTTGTAACAATCACCACCCCCTATGGATCATACGAAAAGCCTGTTAATGGACCCCTGCTTGCTCTTGCCTCCGGTGCTACTTTCATAGCCAGGGGCTTTTCTGGTGATATAGTACAGCTAACGCAAATTATAGAGGAGGCAATAAGGCATAGGGGCTTTGCTCTGGTGGATGTACTTTCACCCTGCGTAACCTGGAATAAAATAAATACCTACGATTGGTACAAGGCAAATTCATACCAGCTAAAGGACCATGATCCGGGTGATAGGAACAGGGCATTCCAGATACTCCAGGATGATAAATTTGCCCTGGGTATAATATACAAAAAGGAGGAGAAAACATTCGAGGAAAAGGTTTACAGGAAATATGTACATTTACCATTGAAACAGCTGGAGGTGGACAGGAGTATAGAGACCATATACGAAGAATTCAGGTGAGCTCCATGATAATAGGTGGCCATATGTCCATTGGTGAGGGCTTCTCCAAGATACCAGAGAGGGCATCTTCTATTGGCCTAAACAGCGCCCAGGTGTTCACGAAGAACCAGAGGCAGTGGATATCTAAGCCCCTAGACAGGGAGGATGTAAAATCATATCTCATAAACAAGGATAGATTCGGCCTTTTAATCACTGTTGCCCATGCATCCTACCTAGTAAACCTTGCTGCACCCGATGATGAAAAATGGGAGAAATCCATCAAATCCATGGAGCACGAGATGGAAAGGTGCTCTGAGCTCAAGATACCATATCTCATATTTCATCCGGGTGCACACATGGGTAAGGGGGAGGATTATGGTCTCAAGAGGATAATTGATGCCATAGATAGGATATTGGATGAATCCAATGTAAGGGATGTTAACATTACCCTAGAGACAACTGCAGGACAGGGAACAAATCTGGGATACAGGTTTGAACAGATTGCATATATAATTGATCATGTATCTGACCATAAGAGGGTGAACGTATGCATGGATACCTGCCACATATTTGCGGCAGGTTATGAGCTGAGGAGTGAAAGGGGTTACAATAAAACTATGGATGAATTTGAGGAGAAGATAGGATTTAAAAATCTTGTGGCGGTCCACCTTAACGATTCTGAAAAGGCTCTGGGTAGCAGGGTTGACAGACATGCACAGATAGGTTATGGATATATAGGTAGGGAAGGCTTTAAAAACATACTGTCGGATAAAAGATTTGAGAAAATACCACTGATTCTTGAAACACCAGGAGGGGAAGAATTATATCCACAGGATCTTAAGGTGATTAAGGAAATAATGGGAGGTGTGAAACAATGAAAATAAAGGAAGGAGTGTACTGGGTTGGTGTAAAGGATCCAAAGTTAAGGATATTCGATGTTATAATGCAGGCAGAGGCAGGGACTACCTACAACAGCTACCTCATAATAGGTAGTGAAAAGGTAGCACTAATAGATACCGTAAAGGAGAGTTTCAAGGATGAATTTCTGAAGAAGGTTTCAGATATAGTACCACTTGAAAAAATAGATTATCTTGTACTCAATCATCTTGAACCTGATCACTCGGGCGCGGTTCCATACATACTTGAAAAATCCAATCCAAAGGTGGTGGTCTCCAAGAATGCACAGATGATTTTGAAAGAATTATTGCACAGGGATGTGAACCCAATGCTTGTGGGTGATGGTGATAGGATCTCTCTTGGAGATAAAACCCTTGAATTCATACATGCACCATTCCTTCACTGGCCAGATACCATGTTCACATACCTGGTGGAGGATGCCATCCTTTTCCCATGCGATTTCCTGGGTTGCCACTACTGCGATGATGCCATATTCAACGATGAAACACTCGATTTCTCATTCTCATTCAAACACTATTTCTTCACCATAATGAGGCCCTTTAAGGATTATGCTTATCAGGCTATAAAAAAGATAGAAAATAGAAAGATAGACATAATTGCACCCAGCCATGGTCCGATATTGAGAAAGGATCCCTGGCATTATGTTGAGCTCTATAGGCAGTGGTCTGAACCAAAAAAGAGGGAAACAAGGAGGGCTGTTATTTTCTATGCCTCGCCCTACGGTGGTACCGGATTGATGGCGAAGAACATAGCAAGAGGTCTAATGGACAGCGGTGTAAAGGCGGAGATTTTTGATCTCTCTGGCACCAGCATTGATGATAATATCATTGATATAATAGAGGATAGCGATGCACTCATAGTTGGCTCCAGTACTATAAATGGTGATGCAATAAAACCTGTGTGGATTCTTCTTGCAAGCCTCGCAACAATTAATTTAAGGAATAAGATTGGTTTTGCCTTCGGTACATATGCCTGGAGCGGGGAGGCGGCTAAGATGATAGAGAACAGGATGAAGGACCTGAAGATGAAGGTTCCAGAGCCATTCCTGAGGGCACAGATGATACCCACAGAGGAGGATCTGAAGAAATCCTACGAAACTGGAAAGAAACTGGCTGATATCATAAAATCCTCCTCATAAAAAATCTATTGCCGTAATAAACGATCTCTTTAATTTTTCCCTCATTTATCAATTTTTCAATCAAGGAGTAATTTGCACCTGCTTTTTCAAGGAATTTAATAACAGCATCAATCCTCATTGGATGTACGGACATTATGGAAAGTAGATCCTTTTCTGGATCTCCACTCAATGAAAATTCATCCCCCTCATATCCAATCAGATATTCCACCCTTTCTTCACCAAGATGATTCAAATAGATCTGGTATGCCCTGTTGATCACCACCTCCTCAGGCTTCATTACCCATTCCTCTGCAGGAGGTCTTGTTGGTACTGATATGTAGGCCTTATGTAGATTTTTCAGAGATTTCAGGAATGAGGCAATGCCATCAAAGTCGTATTGAAAGTTTCCTATTACCATGGTTTCTGTGATGAGTTTACCCTTGAATGAAGATGAGAATTCAAAAATCCCCTCCTTTATTTTTTCAAGTTCCAGAAGCCTGTGAGGTCTGTTTATCTTCTTCCAATGATCAAAATGAACAGCGTCCACCTTGAGGGAAACAAGATCCGCGCAATGCAGGTCATTTCTAACATCATTCCTCCAGATGAGTGATGAGTTTGTTATTACAGCCACCCTTATTCCGGTAGCTTTCAATAGTTCTATCTCTTTACCTAGGTTCAGGTCTAGGGTAGGTTCACCATCGGGTACAAAGGTGATGAAATCTATTTTTTCTCCCCTTTTTTCAACGGAATCTATTTTTCTGTTAACAGAATTAATTATTTCATCAATTTTATAGAACTCTCTCCTTTCAAATTCCATACTGATAGTTTTTCCTATCTGGCAGTAAACACAACCATAGGTGCAGGTTTTTCCCGGGATATTATTTACCCCTAGGCTTCTACCAAGCCTCCTAGATGGAACAGGTCCAAAGGAGATATAATCCTCCATGGATGAAATATAGAAATATGTATTAATAAAAGCTTTTAGATCATTAAAGAAATAAAAATCTGTAAAGTATGAGAATCCCTTGCCATAAAATATCCCAATAAATTTAAATATTAATTAGATATATCTAAATATATGATGGTTGAGGCAGAAAATCTGGTTAAGATATATAAGGGTAACATAAAAGCTGTGGATGGGATAGATCTCAAAATAGGAAAGGGTGAGATCTATGGTTTTCTGGGTCCCAACGGTGCAGGTAAAACTACAACAGTTAAGATACTTACAACGCTTCTCAAGCCAACATCCGGTACAGCCCGTATAAATGGGATGGATGTTGTAAAGGAGCAGGAGAGGGTGAGGAGGATCATAGGTTTAGTCCCCCAGGATCTGTCCGTGGATGATGATCTCAAGGGCATTGAGAATCTCGAACTTCAGGCAAATTTTTATGGTATAAGAAAGGATGAGGCAAGAAGAAAGGCATATGAACTTCTGGAACTTGTAGATCTTTACCATGCCAAGGACAGGTATGTTTCAACATATTCAGGTGGAATGAGGAAGAGACTCGATTTGATATCCGGCCTTATACACGAACCTGAGGTACTGTTTCTTGATGAGCCAACCCTGGGACTAGATGTTCAGACAAGGACAAGGATGTGGGAATACATTGAAAGATTGAGGAAGGATCTTGGAATTACAATTTTTATTACGACACATTACCTAGAGGAGGCCGATAGGCTATGCGACAGGATAGGCATAATAGACAGGGGAAGGATAATGGTGGAGGGTAGGCCTGAGGAACTCAAAAGAAGTGTAGGTTTTGATGTAATATACATACTAGCGGATGATCCTGAACCCTTGAAGAGATATCTTGAAGGTGCCGTGAACGTGGAGATCCTTGAGGACAGAACCTTAAGGTTTAGCATTAAGAATAGTGAGGAATACATACCCGATCTACTGCAGAAGATATATCAGGCGGGGATTAAGGTAAAAAGAATAAGCATACAGAAGCCAAGTCTAGACACAGTATTTCTGAAATATACTGGCAGGGAAATGCGAGAGGAAGAGAGCAGGGAGGATGTTATGAGGACAATGAGGTCAATAAGGAGGGCGAGGTAGATGGGTGCAAGGCTTTCCTTAACGATAAGAGAACTCAAGAAATGGATAAGGAATCCTGCAAATCTCTTCATCACGCTTATACAGCCCATTTTCTGGATAGTTCTTTTTGGCAGTGCATTCGACATAACAAAGATTATTCCCCCTAGCATACCTGGAGGTTCTTCAATGATAATAGGTACACTATTCATGGGTGCAAAGAATTACATATCATTCCTCACACCAGGTATGCTTGCAATAATGGCCCTATTCTCTGCAATGTTCTCAGGGATGTCAATAATATGGGATAGGAGGTTCGGTTATCTAACAAGGCTTCTTGTTTCACCCATACCAAGGGATTCCATAGTTCTCTCGAAGGTTTTCTCATCAACAATAAAGGCAATTGTGCAGTCAACAATACTGTTCATTATAGCAATATTGATACCAAACGGTCTTTACATCTCGAGTTCATTCAATATTTATGATCTTATAGGTGTGTTTGCCATTATTTCATTGCTTTCCATCGGTTTTTCAGGTCTATTCTCAATAATAGTCATCAGGGTGAAGAAGATGGAAACGCTAATGGCAATTGTAAATCTACTGAATCTTCCATTGATGTTTGCGAGCACTGCCATGTTTCCCAGCGATATCATGCCGGACTGGCTTAAGGGCATAGCCTCTTACAATCCTATCTCATGGGCTGCCAATTCACTCAGATATCTAATACTTCAGGGTTCATGGAACAGCACACTATTTACAGATATTGCATATCTCCTAATATTCGATGCAATAATAATATTGGCAGTATTCGTTGTATCAAAATATGGTTTCGAGGAATGATCATACCCTTTCAATTTTTTCCAATGTTTCCCTAAGTATCTCAAATATTTTATTTCTATTCCTTTCAAGATATTCATCATCCATGGTAACTATTTTCTCCGTAATCTCCTTAAGCATATCACCGAGTTCCTTCATCTTCTCAAACTTTTTTCTCTTAAGTTCCATCGTTTCCTTCCATCTCTGGAAATTTTCCTTTATGTATTTCTCTCCCTCGGCTGTTATTGTATATTTTTTCCTTCCGTCAACCATTATCTCCTTTATCAAACCATCTTCCTTGAGGGACCTTAGATTTGGATATATTACCCCTGTGCTTGGCTCATAGAAGCCCAAGCTCATCTCCTTAACTGCCTTCTTTATCTCATATACACCCTTTGGACCCCTATTCAATAAGATAAGGATGATGTTTCTCAGCATACCTCTTTTAAAATGTTCCCTCTTCTCAAACATAGATATATCTATATAATTCATTTATTTAAATATTCCCTTATTACCTCCGATATATCAAATACTGTGGAATCCTTGGAAAGGTTAGCAAAACATATGGGACATGCTGTGATTATCCTATCTCCTCCCTTCTCTTTAAGCTGTTTAAACCTTTCATTGGATATGGAGTTTGCAAGTTTTGGATATAGAAGCTCCGCTGGACCTCCACAGCAGAAGTTGGATTTTCCATTTCTGTCCGGTAAAATGGTTACACCCATCTTTGTGATGAATCCCAAAGGTACGTCAAAATCCTCATGCATGGTGAAATGGCAGGGTTGATGATAAACAAACCTTTCATTTCCTTTCCTTAATTGAAGGTTAATGAGCTCCAGATAATGGTACACCTGGAAATTAAAATTTTCAACATATTTTGGGTAGAGAATTTTCAGAGCTTCATGCGTATGTGGATCAAGGGTGATTATCCTTTTAATACCCCTGGAAAGGAAGAGATCCCTTAAATATTTACCATAATTAATAAATTCATCCATATACCCAAGTTCATAAAGGAATGCCCCAGAATATGGTTCTTCCTTATCCAGGTAATTGAAATCTATCCCTGATCTTTTCAAAAGGAAAACTATGTCCCTAAGAATTTTTTCCATTCTTTCCTTCATCCTTCTTTCTGGTATTGCTATAAGACCCAATAACTCAGGTTTATCCTTAAGTATGGAAGCTAACCTTTCAACTGTCTTCACATCAAGCTTACCCTCAATCCTTGAAAGGAATGAGCTGTATGCCATAAGCTGGTACATCCCCCCCGTATAAAGAAGGGTATCAGATTTTCTATCAAAATCAATATCGGCTGCCCAGGAGGACATCCTTTCCCTTATCCCAAGTGGATTCTTTCTCCTAATTATTGCTCTTACAATCATATCAGCCACATTCTTTCTATTTTTATTCTCCCTGTTTATGATCGTTCTCATCATCTGGCTTACCTTGCCAGGATTCACGCCCGCGGGACAGACATAATAACAGGCATAGCATTCAAGACAGGAAAATATTGAGTCGCCAATGTTAAGACTTATAACTCCAGTTGAATTAAGCTCCCTTAGGGATTCCCTTGAAATGAACACCCTACCCCTTGCACCATATGTGGCCCTGTAGCCCATGAATGGTAGAGTTGGACATACACTCTCACAGAATCCGCAATTAATACATTTTTCCGTTTCCTGCATGAGTTCATTCAACAAATTCATTAGAACATTTTCCCCCTGTTAAGGATGTTTTTAGGATCGAATATTTTCTTTATTTCCCTCATGATATCAAGGTTTTTCAGTGAATTTTTATATCTGTATTCCTCCTTTAGAAGTTCAATCTTCTCAATACCAATCCCATGTTCGGATGAAACAGAACCTTCATTCCTAAGTGCAATCCTTCCAAGTTCCATCATAAAATCATTTACCCTCTTCATCTGTTCACTGTTGTTAACATCAGCAAAAATATTCGCATGTATATTTCCATCACCTATATGCCCAAATAATGCCACCTTGAGACCATAGTTTTCAATGCTCCCCTTAATCTCTGAAAGTGTTTTTGGCAATCTTGATGCGGGTACCACTATATCACCGATTATAACATATTCCCCTGGTTTTTCCCTTTCACTAAGTTGTGATGAATAGAGGCCCTTCCTGGCCTGATACATGACTGCCATTTCTTCTGGATCCTTTGTAATCCTCATCCCAAGAATATCCGTTGATTTTAATATCTCCGCTGCCTCATTTAACTTTTTATCAAGTGATTCATGTGTGGATGATATATCGATTAGGAGAAGATACTGTGCATCTTCAGGGAATTTTATGCCCTTTGTATGTGTTATTGAATCCATGGATATTCTATCCATGAACTCGGCTATAAGGGGTGTAATGCCTCTCTTTTTGAGGCTTGAGATTGCCCTTCCTGCCTCCTCTATTGACTTGTAGTAAACCATTATCCTACCATAACTCTCAGGCAGTGGTGCTATCTTCAGTATGGCCTTGGTAATTACACCAAGCGTACCCTCACTTCCTACCATAAGGGCTGTAAGATCATATCCTATCGATCTCTTCAGAACCTTTCCACCGGTCTGTATTATAGTACCATCTGGAAGTACCACCTCAAGACCAAGAACCCACTCCTTTGTTGCACCGTACATGGCCGCTCTAAGACCGCCAGCATTGGTTGATATGGATCCCCCCACTGTTGCTGCTATTGAGCTTGCAGGATCTGGTGGATAAAAATGTCCATACTTTGAAAGATGCGAGTTAAGATAATCTAGCTTTACACCAGCCTCAGCTACAACATACCTATCCTCTATCGCTGTCTCAAGTATCCTGTCAAATCTTGCCATGCTTAAGATTACTCCCTCCTCAGCAAGGATTGATGACCCGGTAAGGGAAGAACCACCACCCCTTACAGTTACCTGTATATCATCCCTCTGGCAGATCCTCATTATGGAAGAAACCTGATTCACATTCTGAGGTAATAGCACGGCATATGGAATTTTTCCAGTGAAAAAGGAGGCATCCTTTGTATACGGGATAACATCCACCTTATCTGTGAGAACATTATCTTTACCAACTATATCTATGAACTCCCTGAGATCCATAAAAAGTTGATTTAAAAATATAATAAATATTTTTTCATGCTTTTTTCTTATAGTAATTTCAATCTTATTGACTGTCTAATGAAACACCTCCGGTATGTCTTTTATCAGTGAGTATTTGAAAACAGGGCCATCCTTACAGACATAATACCTACCTATGTTGCAATGGCCGCATATACCGAATCCGCATTTCATCTTTCTCTCCATGGAAAGGTATATATTATCCTCACTTACTCCAAGTTTTTTTAGCTCCATAACTGAGAATTTCATCATTATCTCAGGACCTATTATTATAAAGTCCGACTCCCTGTCCTTTATCCTGTGGAAGATTGTTGTAACCACACCCACATTTCCCTTCCATTCCTTATCTCCCTTGTCAACAGTTATGTGAACATCTATATAATTTGACCATTCCTGAAGAATCCTCCTGTAGACTATGTCCGATGGTGTTCTTGCACCATAAAGTAGCTGCATATTCCTTGAACCTTTAGAGAGCCAGTATTCAATGTAGGATCTCGCGGGTGGAAGACCTATGCCTCCTGCAATTAGCACAGTATGCCTCCTGTGCTCTGGGAAACCATTCCCAAAAGGACCCCTTATACCAAGAATATCACCCTTTTTCATTCCGTGCAATCTTTCTGTCACATAACCTACCCTTTTTACACTGAATAGTAGTCCATCACGCCAGGACGCAATTGAGATGGGAATTTCGCCAGCACCCCTTACATAGATTTCATAGAACTGGCCTGGAAGTGGATCCTCATCCAGGTTATTTTCAAGTAGAAATGATTTTACATCATTGGTCTCTTCAAAAACATCAATGATCCTTGTGTTAACTGGAACCATGGATTTCATGGACCAACACCCCTTATGAAATCCCTTATGTCTATTCTCACTGGACATACCTCTATGCATCTGCCACAGCCTGTGCAAAGATAGTATGAGAAATTTTCATAATGATACCTGAGCTTGTGCATAAACCTCTGCCTCAACCTTAGGTCCAGTGTATTTCTAGGATTAACATTACCTGCCATACGCGTGAATCCTGATAGTATGCAGGAATCCCATTCCCTGTAGAGGCCATCATCATCGTAAGTATCGAAACAGAAGCATGTGGGGCAGGCAAAGTTGCACGCTCCGCAGGAGATACATCTCTTAGAAAATTCCCTGTACCTGGGATCATCCCAGGAAATTTTTTTATGGAGATTTTCAATATTCATTGGTGGCATTTTATTGTAAAAATCCCTCATCTTTGATTCTAGGATTTTCAAATCATCTTCAGTTGCATTTTCAAAATCTCTACCTATTAATTTATCGTTCTTGCTCTCAACTATATAGTATTCACCAATGTCAGTGAACTGCATTTCATATTCATCGAGCCTTGGACCAAAAAATGTGGAACAAAATCCATATTCACAAGGTTCTGTGCAAACAAAATTTAGGAAGTGTACATTCCTCCTTCTTGATGAATAAAATTCGTCAATTCCTAAAACATCATCCAGCATCCTATATGCCCTAAGATCACAGGATTTTATTCCCATCACTATGATCTCCTTTGATTCCATCTCACCTATTTTCTCCTTTATTGGGTATATAGATTCCTTCGGACCTAGCAGTGTGCGCGCATCAATGAATTCTTCACCACTTTTTAGCTTTGAAAATACAGTGTCATTTCCAATCTTTTTAGGTCCCCATACCTCATATTTTTCCAGGAGGCCATCTATGTATTTTTTAAGAAGATCCTTTTTTATCTTATATATCATAATCAACACCTCTCTATCCTCACAGCAGTCACCTTCAGTTCAGGTATCCTAGCCACGGGATCTATGTTGGGATTTGTGATCCTGTTCACAGGTGATTCATGGTAATGGAAAGGCATGAACACAATACCCTTAGGAACAACATCAGTTATTCTCACCCTAGTAGTTAATTCCCCAAACTTTGAGATGATCCTTATGCAATCGTCATCCCTCAGGGAGAGATATTTTGCATCCTCTGGATTGACCTCAGCAAAAGGAAATGGTGCCTCCCTTTCAAGTATGTTAGATTTTCTCGTCATGGTTCCTGTATGGAACTGGTAATAGAGTCTTCCGGTTGTAAGTATGTATGGATATTCATCTGTGGTAAACTCAGAAGGTCTTTTCCAATAGGCTGGCATAAATCTTCCCTTGCCCCTCGTAAATCTCTCCGTATGCATGATCTCTGTCCCCTTACAATCATTCACAGGCCACTGAACACCTTCATTCTCTATGCAGCTGTAATTTATACCCTTGTACTGGGGAACAAGTGATGATATCTCTATCATCACATCCTCCGGTGAATTATAATTCCATTCGTAGCCCATTTCCCTTGCTATCATGGTTATTATTTCCCAGTCTGCCCTGGTTTCCCCTGGGGGGTTTAGGAAGGGTCTTACCATCTGTATTCTCCTTTCCGTGTTTGTGAATGTACCTATCTTTTCGGCAAAGCTATACGAAGGTAAAACAAGACTGGCGTATTCCGCAGTTTCTGACATAAATATATCCTGCACAATGAGGAACTCAAGTCTCTTGAATGCTTCAATTATTTTTTCATTCTCAGGTTCGGATATGATAGGATTTTCACCCATTATATAGAGGGCCTTTATTTTTCCCTCAAGGGCCAGATGAAACATCTCGTTCAGTGCGGCACCAGGCTTTGAAGGAAGGTCTGTCTTCCATGCTTCCTCAAATATCCTCCTTCCCTGATCATCGTACACACGTCTGTAACCAGGTAAAAAGTCAGATAATGCACCCATATCGCTTGCGCCCTGAACATTGTTGTGTCCCCTCAGTGGTGCAATACCAGTCCCACTTTTACCTATATTCCCTGTCAGCATTGCAAGGTTTGCTATTGCCTGAACATTCTCTGTACCCTGTGTATGCTGCGTTATCCCCATTGCATAAAAGATTATGCTTCTTGACTTGGCATACATTATCGCAGCCTTCTCTATAAGGTCAGGATCAACACCCGTTATCCTTGCACCCCTGTCTGCATCATAAAATTCTATCACCTTGAGAAATTCCTCAAAATTTTCAGTTCTTTCTTCAATGAATTTTTTATTGTAAAGCCCCTTCTCTACTATTATGTTTGCCATTGTGTTAAGCAGTGCAAGATCAGTACCTGGATAATGCCTCATGTGAATGGATGAGAAGTTGGATAGTTGTATCTTTCTGGGGTCCGCAAGTATGAGTTTTTTTCCTGATATAATATTATTTATTATCCTTGCTCCTATTATGGGATGCTGCTCGGTTGTATTTGAACCTATGACAAAATAAAGTTCAGCATTGTCTATGTCCCTTATTGAAGTTGTCATGGCACCACTCCCTATCGTTGATATCAGGCCCTCTATAGTGCTTGCATGGCAACTCCTTGCACAATGATCTATGTTATTTGTTTTAAAAACCTGTCTTGCAAGTTTCTGCATTAGATAGTTATCCTCATTGGTACACTTGGCACTTGATTGAAACCCAAGTGCATCCGGCCCATATCTTTCCATTATTTCCTTCAGATTATTTGCGGCTATTTTTATTGCCTCCTTCCAGGAAATTTCAATGAAACCATCACCTTTTTTTAAAAGGGGTTTTTTCAACCTCTTTTTAGATTCTGTATAATTCAAGCCTTTCCATCCCTTAATACAGAGTGTTCCATAGTTTATCGCCTCATATTTTGATGGAATAATATTTAGTACCCTATTTCCATCGGATACAACGATTATGTTGCAGCCTACACCACAATATGGGCATACGGTCTTTACTTCCATATTTTCTGTAAATGATTATACATTTAAAAAATTAAGCCATCCTGCATGTATTTTTTCAAAAAAAAATAGTGAAATTAAAATTATTCCGGGTTTGTAGAAATCCTCCATAAAGGAATACCACTTACCATCATCTTCTTTTTTTAGGGTTTCAATGAATAAAATTAATTTTTCTTAAGGTATTTTTAATGAGCTCTGTAGTCAAAAAATTTTAATCTTCTTAAATCAATTTCAAAAATATGTTCAGGGCGCATGTTATATTTGAAGGTAAAGTACAGGGTGTATACTTTCGTGCATTTGTTAAGAAAAATGCTGATGAAATGGGTATAAGTGGTTGGGTGAGAAATCTCCCGGATGGGAGTGTGGAGGCTATATTTGAAGGTGAAAAGGATGAAATAGAAAGATTAATAGAAATATGCATAACACAGCATCCAAGAGCCATAGTAAGAAATTTCAAGATCAAATGGGAGGAACCAGAAAACCTGAAGGGTTTTGATATAAGATATTAGGATCTCCTCAGGTATATTGTCACAGTATCTCCATCCTCAACGATATGTTCCAATCCCACCTTCTGGTTTGGATATTTGGCACTTGGACCATTCACAATGGCATACTTAAAATTCTTAACAAAATCCTTATGTATTGATCTGCAGACCATCTCAATACTTGAATACCTCTTTATTACCATTGGTTCAGGGTCACCATCGGGTGGCTTCAGATAGATTGTTATAAAATCAAGTGCATCAAATATTGATTCCTTCAATGATTCTATTCCCTCTCCCCTGATGGCAGATATCTTCAACATGGAGTATTTATCAACAATCTCATTTGTTTTATCATCTATACCCTGATCCATTTTATTGAGGACGAATATGCCCGGTATATAGACCCTGTTTCCAGAGAGAAAATCTATGAGATCGTCCATATCTATCCTATCTCTTATTATGAGGTCAGCATTCACAATCCTAAATTCCCTCATTATGGATGCAATCATCTCATCACTTAGATCAACATTTACCGTCTTCTGTATGTTCAAACCTCCCCTATCCTTTTTCACAAGGAATAACCTCGGCCTTCTTTTGTTTAATCTTATTCCGGCCTCATGGAGTATTTCAATTAATGGTTCAGGATCTGGTGAGTTAACATCCGTAACAATCATTATTAAATCGGAGTTTCTCACAACACTGAGCACCTCCTTTCCCCTCCCTTTTCCCCTGGAGGCACCCTCTATTAGACCCGGTAAATCGAGTATCTGAATCTTCGCACCCCTGTATTCCATTATACCTGGAATAACGTTAACTGTAGTAAAATCATAATAGCCCACCTCACTCTTTGCATTCGTTAAAAGATTGAAAAGTGTACTTTTACCTACGCTTGGAAAACCCACAAGGCTCACCATCGCATTACCAGTCTTTTTTATCCCCTGCTGTGCACCACCTCCCTTCCTTTGAGAATCCTTTGCCTCCTTGAGCCTTGCAAGCTTTGCCTTAAGGAGACCTATATGATGCTCAGTAGCCTTGTTGTACTTTGTTTTCCGTATTTCTTCCTCAATCTCCCTTATCTGCTCATCTATTGTAGGCATATTTTCACCATTAAATTAGTCCAAAGTATTTTCTATAAGAGGATCTCAATTCATTAACCATTGAATCATATCTATCCCTGTCTATCTCCCCATTTATCAGTAGGTTATAAATCCTATTTTTTTCAGAATAATAATCATCCCTTATTTTAGTGATAAATTTTTCATTGAGATCATTTATAGTTTGAAACAAAAACTCACCATAAACGCTCAGTTTATAGTATACCCTTCCATTCCTTTTTAATTTATTTACAAGAAGGTATGAATTTAGTATGTTCAGATGTCTTTCCACACCCTGCCTTGTAATTCCTAGTTTTAGAGATATTTCAGATGGTTGTAACTCCCCCCTCAATAATCCAAGTATCTCGTATCTTCTTCCAGAAATTATCCTCATTATATCAAACATATTTAATTCTAAAATGGAAACAATATAAAAATTTTTTAACAGGTAGGACAATAATCATCCATGGAGATTAAATACAGGTTCTGGTTTGAGGATTCACAGGGTAAATATCTATTCGGTGAAGGTTTATATCTACTCCTCAAATATGTGGATGAGACGCATAATCTAAGCATTGCTGTCAAAAAAATGAAAATGTCATACAGGAATGGGTGGGGTAAGATTAGGGAGGTGGAGGAGAGGCTAGGTGAAAAAATTGTTGAGACAAAAAGGGGAGGAAGTATACCTGGAGAAACAAGGTTAACTGAATTTGGTAGAAAACTGGTGCAGGATTATGAGAGATATATGGAGGTATTTGATTATTATTCAAAGAGACCCTACAAGATACCTTCACTCACGGTGGATGGAATAATCAATGAAGGTAAATCAATACTATTGATCAAGAGAGGGAGGGATCCATTCAGGGGTCTATATGCACTGCCAGGAGGTTTTGTGGAATATGGTGAGACTGTGGAGAGTGCAATAGAAAGGGAGATCCTTGAGGAAACAGGCTTAAGTGTTAAAATAAGAAGAATCCTGGGCATATATTCATCACCCGATAGGGATCCAAGGGGGCATACCGTAAGCATTGTTTATATTCTAGAGAGAACGGGTGGAACACCAAAGGCAGGGGATGATGCAGAAGAGTTGAAATTCTTTGATCTGGATAATCTACCTGAACTCGCATTTGATCATAGAAAGATTATTGATGATTTCTTGAATTTATTTAACAACAAGGCTTGAAACGTTAAAATATCTCGCCAGTATATCCCTGGATGTCCTCAGATTCCTTCCATTTTTACCGATGGCCCTTGCCTTATTTGCGGGGTCAACACCCACGGCGATCTTGAATTCATCCCCATCCTTTTCAATGTTTATCTCCTTAACCCCGAATCTATAAAACATATTGTAAACGAATTTTTCCAGATCATCACTGTACTCAACTATTATTATGTTTTTACCCAACCTTTCCTTCAACCTTTTAACGTTCTCACCATTGTTGGCTATGGCCTTCTTGAGAGTTCTTGGGTATATGAGGAAGAATATGTTCTCCTCATCCTCCGCCACATCCTTTGCCTCAACACCTGTCATGGCATAGAACTGTGACATATAACCCAAAAGTTTTTCATCAATCTTTATGGTTCCCATGTCATTCACTGCTCTTTTATTAGTGCTGATTCACCTGGATCAACAATGGTGACAACAGAGATATCGAACATCTTTCCACAAATGGACCCAAGCTCTGATGCAGTTCCATCAAACCTTATTATCCTAACATTCTCTATGCTATTTCCTGAAAAACTTTGATCCGGACAATTCTTTGCCACTATGAAAATCTTTGCCTCTCCCTTCCTTAGGGATTTCTTCGCCTGCTCCAGACCGAAATATACCTTACCAGTTGATATGGCCTTCTTCAATTCCTTTACCAAATCCATCTCCTATCACCTTTTTTTCTCTGGATATTTGTAGACTAGGTTAACAGCACCAGTACCCAGGGTAATGGGCTGTCCCACTATAATATTTTCTGCAACACCCCTCAAACCATCACTTTCTCCAAGCAAGCCTGCCTGAAGAAGGTGCTTGGATGTAATCTCGAATGCGGCCCTAGCAAGAACACTTGCCTTTTTACCAGCAACACCATGCCTTCCTATGGCCTCCACAGTTCCCTCGAAGGTCATCATATCGGCCACAAGCATTATATGCCTAACATCAACAGTAAGACCCTGTTCCTCTAGTGTCTTTATGCTTTCATCTATTATGGCATTCCTTGCAGCCTCAACACCAAGGACTTCATAGATCTCCATAATATCGTTGGTGGTGGTCTTTCTGGGATCAACACCATCCATCTCAAGTATGGCCTTCAGGTTGGAACCCTGGGTGTAGATTCTGTATTCCTTCTGTGCCTCCTCATACTTAACTATTGCCCTCTCTATGCCCTTAATGCCTGAGACCAGAAGGTTCTTCACCTCCTCTGAAAGATTGTAAAGCCTCTTATAGGAAGGTTCCTCAAGGGAGATAATTATTCTATCATTATCCTCGTCTATTGATAGCCCCTGATGCTTAATCTTTTTCAGAGCATCTACTACCTGTGACTTTGTGATCCTCCTCTTTGACATCTTTTCCCTGTCTAGGACTATTGTTATTGTCATCTCAGAAACATTGATCTCAACATCTGCAATATCAATCATCTTTATACTTTCAATCTTCTTTGCAATTATCTCTACCTTTTCCTGGTCATTTTTTATTGAATCCTCAAGATATATGGTCATTGTGGGTGTACTTGGCTTTGTTCTCGCATCAACGATTTCAATGAGCCTGGGTAAACCCTTTGTTATGTTTACCTCAGCTACCCCTGCATAGTGGAAAGTCCTTAGGGTCAGCTGGGTACCTGGTTCTCCAATGGATTGGGCAGCAACAATGCCCACCGCCTCATGTGGATCAACCATTGATTTCTCAAAGTCTTTCAGGGCCTCCTCCACCACCTTCTTTATCTCATCATCCTTCAAGTTGTACTTTAAACATCTGGATGATATCTCCTCAATAATGCTGTCAGGTAGTGATCTACCCATTGAATCAAGTATTCCATGCACCTTTTCCTCCATATCATTGAGTTTCCTGAATTTTTCTGGTATTTTGGGAGGTGCCTCCTCTATGTTAATCAGCATCAATTTCTGGACCCTCGTTCCCTGCTTCTTTCCCACAGGTTCTATCTCCTTAACGTTCATGCTTACCTTTTCAGCCCTCTCTATCAGAAGGACAAGCTGAACACCCTTAGTTGTTCTGTAATATTCAGGCTTTACGTCCTTGGGGAGTATATCCTTTATAAATACCTCATAATCTATGCTCATGCCATCGAATGTAACATAGGCCTTCAGGGGTGGTTTAATATCCTCAGGCAGCTGGAAATCAACACCATATTTCACTGGCAATTTATCAAGGATCTCAAGGAACTTTTTTTCATTGTCTTTCCATATGAAGCTAAGCATCATTTACCACCCCTTTTAAGGAGCATATACCTTTCACCCAGCACCTTCTGGAATATTGAATCATAATCGATTGATTTTCCTCCCTTCGATCTTGTTGGATCTATACCATCCTCACCATACTTGAACTGAATTATGTTATCTGTTGTGTCTATCACTATGCCATCATTCTCTGTGACCTTCAAATCCTCAAGGGCATTTATCAGTCTTCTCTGCATATAACCACTCCTTGAAGTCCTGACCGCGGTATCAACGAGTCCCTCCCTACCACCCATGGCATGGAAGAAGTATTCTAGGGGTGTGAGACCCTTCTTGTAAGAACTTCTAACATAACCATGTGCGAATGCTCCAAGATCTCCCTTCTTGAAATGTGGAAGTGTTCTTCCCAGATAACCCCTGTTTATCCTCCTCCCCCTCACGGCCTGCTGACCTATGTTTGCAGCCACCTGGGAGAGGTTGAGCATCGAGGCCCTGGCACCTGATCTTGCCATTATGACAGAAGGATTCTCAAGGCCAAGATGCTTGCTTGCTATCTCACCTGCCTTCTTCTGTGCATCAGAAAGTACCCTCATTATGTTATCCTCAAGAGTTTCCTCGGGTGATTTGCCCGGGGAAGGCTGCAAAATGCCCCTCTGATATGCATCGATGTATGTCTTTGTTGCCTCTATGGCATCGTTTAGGATCTGATCCACCTGGACCTTAGTCTCCTCCGGTATATCCGTATCATCTATTCCAGTTGTGAATCCCTTGAATGATATAATACCGACGGCGAGCCTTGTGAAGTTATCTATGAACTGTGCAGCTACATCCGATGGATAATCCCTGGAAATCTTATCTAGAAGTATGCCCTTGAATGCGCCTATGGATTTTTCATCTATTGTACCCGTGATGAGTCTTCCATCTCTTATCATGACATAGGCATCGTAAGGACATTTCTCAAAAACACATTCCTTACAACCAGTTCCATCACATATCTTTGATTTATATTCGATGTTAAGATCCTTTGGAAGGATGAGGCTGAATATATCCTTTCCCCTGTAGTACTCCTTTCCATCCTCAATTACAGGATCAGGTAGTTTATCATACTTAACGTATGAGAGTATGTGTAGTGTCTCCTCCTTTGTAAATTTGGGATTCATGTAGGTTAACATGAACATACCAGTTATGTGATCGTGCACACCGCCTATTATTGGCCCACCGAACCTTGGGGACCTTATATGCTCCTGCACAGCCATAAGTATCCTTGCCTCAGCCTTCGCCTCCTCACTCTGAAGAACATGAAGATTCATTTCATCCCCATCAAAATCAGCATTATATGGTGGGCAAACAGCAAGGTTGAACCTGAAGGTCCTGTGTTTCATTACCCTCACTCTATGCGCCATCATGGACATTCTGTGGAGGCTTGGTTGCCTGTTGAAAAGAACCACGTCCCCATCCATCAGCTGCCTTTCAACTATCCACCCCGGCTCAAGTTTGCTTGCTATATCCTCTGCATTCTTCTCCATAATGAGTATTCTCTGCTTCATCCCCTTTTCGTTCTGCTTTATGACATAGTTAGCACCAGGAAGATATTTTTCTCCCTTTGGATTTGGTCCTCTCCTTACAATTTCCCTTAGTCTTTCTATGTTAAAGGGTGTTACTGGAATTGGTACAGTGAGCTCCCTTGCAGCCTCCTCAGGTACACCAACCTCATTTATTGAAAGGAATGGTTCTGGGCTTATCACAGTTCTTGCCGAGAAATTAACCCTTTTTCCAGATAGGTTTGATCTGAATCTTCCCTCCTTTCCCTTGAGCCTCTGAACAAGTGTTTTTAAAGGTCTACCGGATCTATGTCTAGCAGGGGGTAACCCTGATGTCTGGTTGTCAAAATATGTGGTAATATGGTACTGTAGGAGCTCCCATAGATCCTCTATTATTAGCTGGGGGGCACCACTATCCTTGCTATCCCTCAACCTCTGGTTAATCCTTATTATATCCACGAGCTTGTGGGTCAGATCATCCTCGCTTCTTTCACCTGTTTCCAGTGTAATGGTGGGTCTAACGTTCACGGGTGGCACAGGTAAAACTGTAAGTATCATCCATTCAGGTCTTGCAGCGTTAGGATTTATACCCAGGAATATAAGATCCTTGTCTGGGATCCTCTCAAACCTTTCCCTTATCTCCTTCGCTGATAGTTTCCTTCCATCCTCCCTGAAGGTAGTGGGTTTGTCAAGGGTAATCTTATACTGTTCAGCACCGCAGTGAGGACAGACTGTCCTCTGTGCGGCCTCATCTATGATCCTGTTTACTATGCTTGTTGATTCTAACGTTTCCTCACCATTGAGTATAGTTTTTTCAAGTATTGGTCTGTATACCTCTAGCTCCTCATCCTTCATCTTTATTCTTCCACAGCTGTTGCAGGTTGCCTCGAGTATATCCTTAATCTCCTTCACAAAACCAACGTGTATCACAGGCATGGCAAGCTCTATATGCCCAAAATGGCCGGGGCATTCATCCACCTTTCCATTGCATGTTTTACATCTTAGGCCGGGTTCAATCACACCCATATGGAGATCCATCAGACCCCTATCAAGTGGAAAACCATCCTCATCATATGTATCTGCCGTTGTTACCTTGACTGCACTCATCTTTCTTATTTCCTCAGGAGAAAGGAGTGCAAAATTCAGTGAATTAATCCTCTTCTTAATCTCATCACCAATCATTTTAGATCACCCAGCTGTATCCTCATTATAACACCAAGACTCATAAGCTCATCCCTCATAAGCTTGAAGGCATAACTCGTCTCAATAGGATAGATGTTCGTTGTATTACCGCAAACTGGGCATCTATAGGTGTGCTTCTTCCAGTCATATATGGCAACGTGTCCACATTCTGGATTACCACAAACCCAGAGTATTGTACCATCCGATTGATCTAGGAGCCTGTCCTTTATTACAAGGGCAGCTCCATGGCCTATTAGTGTATCCCTTTCCATCTCACCGAACCTGAGACCTCCAAGCCTTGATCTACCCTCAGTTGGTTGCCTTGTAAGTATCTGAACAGGACCCCTGGATCTTGCATGGAATTTTCCACCCACCATATGATGAAGTTTCTGGTAGTAGATAACGCCTATGTATATATCCGCCTCAAATTTTTTACCTGTAATCCCATCATACATTGTTTCCCTGCCATTATGCTTGAAGCCGTATTTCAGTAATGTTTCCCTTATTAACTCCTCAGGTTCACCCGAGAATACTGTACCATCCACAAATCTGCCTTCAAGAGATCCTGCTTTACCCCCTATCATCTCAAGAAGATGTCCCACTGTAAGTCTGGATGGTATTGCATGGGGGTTGATTATTAAATCAGGTATTACACCATCCTCTGTAAAGGGCATATCCTCCTGCGGGACTATTGCCCCAAGTACACCCTTCTGCCCATGCCTTGATGCGAACTTATCACCGAGTTCAGGTATCCTCTGATCCCTTACCTTTATTTTAACAAGCCTGTTGTTATTTTCAGATGTGGTAAGCATCACACTATCCACTATACCAGTTTCCTCAGGTCTCATGCTTATGGATGATTCCCTCCTCTTCTGGGGTCCAAGAAGACCTGGTTGTTCTTCAAGGAATCTTGGTGGTGATGTCTTGCCAACAAGGACATCCCCTCCCTTCACGTATGTTTCTGGAGGAATCATTCCATCCTCCTCAAGGTAACGGTAAGCCTCCTCACTTCTGGCACCTCTCACATCAGGGCTAGGTACCTCAATCCTGTCCTCCTCTCCACCAGGATATCTTCTTTCTTCTGTCTGGTATGTTCTGAAGAATGTGGATCTACCCAGGCCCCTCTCTATGCTTGCCTTGTTCATTACAAGCGCATCCTCAATGTTGTAACCATGGTATGAAAGTATTGCAACAACCATATTCTGACCTGCAGGTCTTACATTATAGCCTGCAAAATCAATGCTCCTTGTTTTTACGATTGGTACCTGAGGATAATGGAGAAGATGCTGCCTTGTATCTGGCCTCCTCCTATAGTTGGATTCTGGCAAACCAAGGGATTGTTTCATCATGGCTGCACCCATTGTTATCCTGCTTGATGAGTTGTGGTCTGGGAACGGGATTGAACCTGCTATGGGCCCTAGAATTACGCTTGGATCAATCTCAAGGTGTGTATGCTCATGAGTTATTAGCTTTGGAACCTTAAAAGTTTTTCCACAGTATTTACATTTCAATTCAACATTAATATCATTCTTTTCTGGATTTACCCAGCTCACATCATTTCTTCCAAGTATTGAATTGCAAGCTGGACACCTTTCAGGTACATCGTATGCATAAACTGCTATGTAAGCATTCTCCTCCTCGTCGGCATCAAGCCATTCAATTATGCCGTTTGATATCAGATGATCTATGGAAATCTCACCTTTTATTATTCCTTCCCTCATCTTTGATGTATATTTTATATTACCCTTTTCAACAACAAGTAATGGTCTCCTTAATCTTCCCCTATCACAGTTTATTATTACCTCATTGGTATTTTCATCATACCTCACATTAACATTATGATTTATCTCACCCTTCCTTCTTTTCTCCCTTATTTTTCGTGTTAGTTCATCACCGTTCTGATGAAATCCAATGAGATCCCCGTTTACATAAACCCTGCTCATATTGCCAGGATCATAGTCAAAATGCTTTACACCTAGATTCTTCAGATGGTTGAGGACATCTTCCACGGGTACATCTTCAGAGATATCTATTATCAGGGCCGCATTCTTTACAAGTCCGCAGTTTTGGCCTTCAGGTGTTTCATTAGGGCACATCCTTCCCCACTGGGTCGGATGAAGATCCCTTGCCTCAAAATGTGGCTGAGATCTTGTCAATGGAGAAGAGATCCTCCTCAGGTGGCTGAGCATACTCATGTGGGAAGTCCTGTCCAGAAGCTGAGAAACTCCAGTCCTTCCACCTACCCAGTTACCTGTGGACATTGCATGTAATATCTTCTGAGTCAAAACATCCTGCCTTACAGCAGCCCTCAACTTAATTCCCTTTTTCCTGCTGTATGTCCTTTCAAGATGATATTTTAGATCCTTGAGTAGAGCTTCAAATGATTGCCTGAATATCTCCTCCAGAAGATCACCCGAGAGTTTCATCCTCTTGTTGGCAAGATGATCCTTATCATCCTCCTTTCTTATTCCAAAGTGAAGTTCAAGGACAGATTTTGCCATCCTTGCAAGATAAAATGCCTTCTTGATCCTGTCCTCAGGCTTATCACCAAGATGAGGAAGTAAATTCTTGTCAAGTATCTGGGAAATCCTCCTTTCCCTGTATTCCTTTGCCTGACCTGCAGCAAACCTCTTTTCAAGATATTCTATGGCCTGTTCCTTTGTGCTAATTCCCTCCTCAGAATAATTATTCTCCCTTTCACAATCCTCTATGTTTGCAAGAACGATGGGCTCCATTCTTTTGTCTGAAACTATCAGTCTGAATATATCCTCATCCTTTTCAAGACCTAGGGCTTTGAGAAGGATAACAAGTGAGATCGTACCATTTATCACAGGTATTGAAACACCAAGTATTCCATCCACCTTCTTTTCAACGGTGGTCAGAGCCCTGTAACCCTCCCTTTCTGAAAAAACCTTGGCTGTCTCCACCTTTGTGTCATATTTTTCCTCGTATTCAACAAGGATCCTGTTGGGTGAAAGATCCTCCAGTGTAATAAGAACCCTTTCCGTTCCTGATATTATGAAGTATCCACCGGGATCCTCGGGATCCTCACCAAGGAATTTCAACTTATCCTCATATGAGGCGTTCTTTCCTGGTGCCTTTATATTCTTTCCAATATTTTCATTGATGTATTCATCAATATTATCAGGGTGAAGAACGCATATCTTACTCTTAACCATTATCGGTATATCCCCTATCTTCACCTCTTCAGGTTCATATTCCTTGCACCTTTCACCATTTTCATCGCATTCAATCACTGTAAATTTAAGCCCCAGCTCAGCAGAATATGTGAAATCCTTCAACCTGGCCTCCATAGGGGTATTTATCTTATTAGAATCTGTTCCACCCCTGCCCCTGGATGTGGATATATAGACTGTTGGTGCACCTAACTCATTCTTCTCCCTTTTCCTTCCATACCTTATCTTTATTACCCTTCCCTGTGTTTTTGATTTATCCAGAGTCATCTCGCCCGGTGCATCGTCCTCGGTCACCCTGGTTGAATCAACTATCTGCTGAAGTATGCTATTGGGATTGTCAATTGTAGGTATGAAAGCATTGTAACTAGCGATATGATGGCCAACAATACTCCTTTGCCTGAAAAAAGCATCTATAATTTCATTCATTCTTACATCTCCTTAAACATTTATACATAAAAATTTTTTCATTCCTCTGTTACAACTCTATATGCAATGGATTTTCCAGATGTTGGGCTTTTCCTAATAATTTTAATCACTCTGCCGGGCCTTATTGGCCCGTAGATTTTTTCAAGCATCTTTATTGCAGGGTCACTTCTTTTTATTTTTGGTAAGGAATCCTTTTCTGCCCCCAGACTCTGAAGCAAATTTTTTTCCTCCTCCTCCGTGATCAGGTGGTGTTCTGGAACAAGTTCATGCTCCATAACATTTATTTTTCTCATCTCAATCACCATTTAAATGTTCTATCCCATCATTATATTATCCTATATATCCTTTTCTATTTTGACGGGCCCGGGGG
>PNIT01000044.1 GCA_002878135.1 Candidatus Aciduliprofundum sp. | reverse complement strand
TGCCTTCCATGGATTTCTTAAGCCTTTCAATTCTATTCATTCTCATATGCATTACGCCCTCATTTTTCTCCTAATAAGTTCAGTTTTTTCAATGTTAACATTTTTATCTTCTATCACTACACCGTATATATTCAAGGCGTCTGAAACACTAATAAGTCCGTTCATATAATCCTCAAGGACAAGTTTTGGATCCCTTTCAAGTGGATTTCCGTATCCGCCGCCTCCTGATGTTAATATGCTTATGAGATCACCCTTTCTGAAGACATCCGCTGATATTCTTCTTATCTCACCCTTATTCTTACCATCCTTGTAGATGAAGACCTTATTCCCCGGACCTGGTAGTCCACCCTTTAGCCCCCATGGCGGATAATCATGCCTACCTACCTGTATTGTCACAAGGGCCTGACTGTTTAATATCCTGTACTCCCTTATAACACCAAAACCTCCCCTGTACTTTCCAGCACCTACGCCTGTCTCAGTATTAAGCATATATCTCTCCACCATTATGGGAAAATTTTTTTCATAAACCTCGCTGGATGCAATGTATGTTTCACCATCGCCACAGGCTACAAGACAGCTCGTTCCATCTGAGTTTGAAGATGCTCCCCAGCCTCCGGGCTGTGGTTCTACTATTGCAAAGGGTTCGCCTGTCCTGTCATTAATTCCTCCTACTATGGTGGCCACTATTGAAAGGAAGTGCCCTGCTGGTAGCTTTTCTGGTATGTGCGGTGCCAGAGCTTTCCATACAAGTTCTGTGGCGAATGCAATGGCTTCCCAGTCAGTGGATGTGGGTGCAGGTTTTACTGGATAGAAAACTGAACCCTTTTCTGCCTTCACCTTCAGTGGCTTAAAAAAGCCACCATTCGGATATGCATGTGGATCAGTTATGGCCATGTATGTTTCCCTCACACCCGATACCGTTGCCGGGAATGGTGAATTTATGGGACTCATCACCTGTTTCTCACTTCCTGTAAAATCAACAATGAACTCCTCATCAGTTATTTTTACCCTTGCCTTTACATAAACTGGCTTTTCTGTATTTGCTATTGCTGCATCAATGTAATCCTCTGCCTCAAATTCACCCTTTGGAAGTGATTTCAATTTAAAGATTGATAATTTCTCACCATCCTCCAGTAGTTTTTCCATTGCAAGCTTAACATTATCCACTCCATATTTTTCAACAAGCTTAATAATCCTCCTGGAAGCCACCTTCATAGAGGCTGCCTGCGCCTCCATATCACCAAGCGTATAATCTGGTAGCCTTGAATTCTCCATAATTATGTCAATAACATCCTTGTTAGGCTTTCCCTCAGAATAGAGTTTAACACAAGGAAGCATTATTCCTTCCTGATAGATTTCGGTTGAGTTTGGATTCCAGCTACCAAAGGCCATTCCACCTACCTCGCTCCAGTGACCCTTATTTAGTACCATAGCGATCATATCACCCTTACTGAAAACAGGCAGGGCTAGTGTAACGTCGTTGAGATGGGTACCTGAATCATAAGGGACATTGCTCACTATGATATCACCCGGTTTTAGCTCATTCTTCCATTTTTCTATTACCTCTCTTGCTGCAAAATCTAGGACACCAGAAAATGCCGGGACGCCGGGGGCCTGGGCAACAAGATTTCCATTGGCATCTGTTATTCCAACAGCGAAATCCAGGACTTCGTATATAACTGGGCTCTTTGCAGTTCTTGCAAATGCCTGGAACATCTCTTCATTGGCTACAACCAGTCCATTCTTAATTATTTCAAGTGTAAAAAGGTCAAGCATAATCATTTCCCCCTCTTTATTATTATGTTACCAAATTTATCCCTTTCAAAATGCTGATCCTCAAGTACAAGAACAGTTGATGTGGGGTCCTCCAGTATGGCAGGACCATTCAACTTCTTGTTTAATGGTAACAGATTCCTATCGTAAACAGGCAGGGTTAAACTTTTACCGTTGAGGTATACTTCCCTTTCTTCCTTTAGAGAATCCTTTATTGTGTAATTACTATCTTTTATTTCCTTTATTTTAGGCTTTTTCATCCTCATTATTCCTATCACATGGAAATTTACAAGCTCTACAGGGCTACCGGGCAACCTGAAACTATATTCCCTTTCATGGTATTCATGGAACCTGTTTATCAAATCTTTTATATCCTCCTCCTTCAAAATCTCTTTCTGCAATGGTATTTTCACAGTGTGCTCCTGACCCTTATACCTCATATCACCGTAGTGGAAGATTTCCACTTTAGAGGGATCAACCCTTTCATTTTCTCTAAATATTTCATACATCTTTTCGTCCATCTCTGCAAATATGCTATTGATCACACCTATGGATCCAATTTCCACCTTTATAACATTTGTATTCAGGAGATCATGCCTAATATCTGTGAGAAGCATTCCCCAAGCTGAAAATACGCCTGGGGGTATTCCAGGTATAACTATCTTCTTTATCTCTAGCTCCTGGGCTATAAAGGGTGCGAACATAGGACCTGATCCACCGTGAGCGATTAGGGTGAAATCCCTTGGGTCGTAACCTTTCTGCACTGAAATTATTCTTATGGCATTTGCAGCATTTTCATTGGCTATCTTTATTATTCCCTCTGAGGCATCTTTAACGGAAATTTTATAAAATTTAGATATATTTTTTTCTATGACCTCAAATGCAAGGTCGCTGTATATTCTCATTTCACCACCCAGCAGGTATTTTGGGTTAATGAGACCGTTTACCACATACGCATCTGTAACTGTTGGCTTTATTCCACCTTTTCCATAACATGCTGGACCTGGTTCTGCACCTGCAGCCCTTGGGCCTACCCTCAGGTTTCCTATCTCATCAATCCATGCTATGCTTGTTCCGCCATTACCTACCTCCTCTATTTCTATGACTGGTATCCTTATAGGATAGCCAGGATTGAATTTATCCCTTCCTACAAAGTATTCACTTGTCACCTTTGGCATTAAATCTTCAATTAGACTTGCTTTGGTAGTTGTGCTTCCACCATCAAGTACAATTATATTTTTCTCACCCAAAATCTCACCAAGGGCTATTCCACCTATAACCCCAGCCACCGGACCTGATTCTACAGAGAATATGGGGTATTCCTTAGTAAAATTAAAAAGTGAAATTCCTCCATTGGAAAGCACTGTATAATACAATTTTTCATAACCCATTTTATTTATTTCCCTTTCAAGATTTGAGAGATAATTTTTTATCTTAGGTTTAACAAATGCATTGAGAACAGCAGTGTTTGTCCTTTCATACTCACCCCATTCCCTTGTAATCTCATGTGATGTGGTTATCATTATATCTTTCCTTCCCTTCTCCTTAAGCTCTTTCTCTATAATCTCTTTTACCTTTATCTCATGTGAAGGGTTTGCATAGGAATTGAGGAAAGACACACAGATAGATTCTACTTTCTCACTAAGGATATTTTCGAGTATAGATTTTATTTCATCCTGAGATATATCTACAAGTTCTTTCCCATCACTTGTAATCCTTTCATTGACCTCAAAGGTAAGGTATCTTGGAACGAATGGTTCTGGCTTTTTATAGGTAAAATTATAAATGTCCCTTCTGTTAGCCCTCTGAAGCATGAGAACATCCCTATGACCCTTCGTGGTAAGTAATGCTACCTTTGCACCTTCTCTGGTTATTATGGAATTTATGACTACAGTCTGTCCATGGAGTATCATTTCAACATTCTTCATATCAATCCTACTTTTAGCTATTGTTTTTAGAACACCATTCGAAGGATCTTTAGGTGTTGTTTCACCCTTTACCCATATCATCTCACCATTATTCTCATCGTAGGCAACGAGATCCGTAAATGCACCCCCAATATCTATGCTAATTCTCATTTCCATCACCATTTGAATTGATAATGTTCCTCTATGTTCCAGTTTTTTATCTCCTCTGTTAGTGGCATTTCATACTTCCCTTTTCTGCTATGGGATATGCCTGATACCTTTTTTAATTCAACAAGAAACTCAGCATATTTTAATGGTGCTATTGTGGCGTCTATGACTGGAACACCAAGTTTTTCCTCCATCTTCTTATAAAAACCAAATTCTGCAGTGCATCCAAGAATGATTACCTCAGCCCCATCCTCTTCTATGGCCTTCTTAGCCTCAGTAATGAGCCTCTTCTCTGTTTCTTCCTTCCTTTTTTGAAATTCAAGAACACCCATATCTATGGATCTAAAGGAGGCTAGTCTCTCCTTTAGACCATATTTGATTACATTTTCTTCCATTTGAGGTATCCATTTTCTTCTTCCCACTAGGATGGAGAACTTGTGACCAAGTGAAATTGCAATGGCAAAAGATGATTCGGCAGGAGCTGTCACAACAATATTGCTTATTTCCCTTGCCTCCGAAAGAAATGGATCATAGAAACACCCAATTACAGCCGCATCATATCCATCTTTCTCAGCCAACTTTATAGATCTTAGTATGTCAAGACCCACAAGGGATTCATAAAACTGGTACTCCAGATGATGTGGCCCCCTTTTAAAAGATATTACTTCCAAATATGTATCGCTATTTTTCACCTCATTCAGATAATCTTTTATTGGCCTGTCAAAAAGGTCCGTTCCTACAGGGTTTATCCATAGTATTTTCTTAGACATTTCTATCACCTTGATTTTTTAATTTTTTATTCTCAAGGATAAAATGATATTACAATGCGTTTATTTAAAATTTTCTTTTATTTTAACATATAAAAATATTGGATTTAATTGATAAACTATAAAATAAACATAAAATGTACTTAAAAACTTATTTTATTTACTATTAGATTAAAAATAAATAATTTAGTAATTTATTTTATAAAGAGTTCACATATAGTAACTGAACATAGTTTGGTGTAATAAGGTGATCTGAGCCTGCAATCATAATGTCTGCAATACTGATTATAAGGAGGAGAAATAAAGGTTAATGGATTCAATTCCTAAATTCATTTAATTATGTATCAAAAATAGAAATTTTTTATTAAAAAAAATTTAAATAATACCAATTTTTTAACATATTTTATGAAATCCAAGCAGATTACAGGATTGGTAGTGATTGCACTGATCTCCATAATCTTCTTCATTCCGCATTATTCGTATGGGAGCAGCCCACTTCCGCCAGTAACCAGCAATCAAAATGTTCAGAACGGTACAATAACTGTCGTAGCAATAAACCATGCGTATCTATATCATGGCCATCCCACTGCAGTTAATCCTAACGTGACATTTCCATCAGGTAATTTTTCGAAGATAACTGTAACCTTTGAAAATATTTACGTTTCCAATCCTTGGGATTATAGCTATTACGTCTCAGTTAACAACACTCAGATCCTTTCTGGAAACACGTATGAAATGGAGAACACAACAGTTACTGAGAATGTTACCCAGTATTATTCTATCATAGTTGGTAAGACTGCAAGCGTATCAACTTTCGGTGCGCAGTGGAAACAGGGATATAGTGCTTATGTGAGTGTTTGGTTCACTTTCTATTATGGTGCAGAGGCAAAGCATCCAAACTATGTAGTTTCAGTCTTTAACCACATTGGAATTTATACACCAAAGAATCCGTATCCAAACAATGTACTCATACCCTTCAATACAACAGTTTCAAAAAATGTAACATTTCCTGGCAATGTTGAATCGGGTTACATAAATCTTTACGCCCTTCAGAACGGTAACGATGAGGGCTGGTATGCAAACCAGCCACCTTTTAGGGAATTCATAATATCAGTAAATAATGAAATCGTTGCACAGATACAACCCTACCCCAACATACAGACGGGAGGATGGGATCTATTCCTCTGGCAGCCCATAACCGCGATAGGCGCAATACTTGATCCACCATATACGGTTAGCATCACTCCATATGTATCATTGCTCAATGGAACAAAGGAGATAAATCTCACGGTCATAAACAACGAGGATCAATGGATCCAGGTGGGCCTCAATTTCATGCTTAACGTTTCATCAGAACCACTGAAATCATCCCTTATATCAAGCACTTTCTCAAATATAACGAGCTATGTACAAACACCCCCTACGAATATGACGACAGAAAGCATCCCTACCAAAGCCCTGTGGCTTAATGATACGGAAAGGGTATGGACCTACCAAAAATCCTATGGAATTGTTGAGGGAAAGAATTTTAAATCAAGGAATTATGTAAATGAAAGTACCTACTTCTATGCATGGAGCTATATGTTCGATCCAAATTTCAACTACGTAATACCCTATGGAAATAATTACCTGCTCGTATATAACCAGACATTCTCATCAAAGCAGATGATAAACTATACAGAAACATCAATAATTTATAACTCTTCTTACTTGATGAAGCGTGTTCTGTACATTTCCAGCGTTTATCTGGTGAGTATGTACTTTGTCTATGATCTTGTTATTTCAAATAATGGAACATTGCTTGATATAATAATCCAGGATAATTTGGTACAGCAGAAGTATGTTTCATCAACACTGAACATCCAAGTCTGTGAAAAAGGGAACTATCAAGGCTACGTTTCCACAAACATAAATAATACAATAGTTTCAGGATCAGGGTCTTTCATGGGCATGATCAAAGGTGGTGTCATTACTTCACTTGTGTACAACCATGCATACACAAGCCTCGTACAGTATGTCTCTAATTCCTACTATTCCATTCAGATATTAAACGGTGTTGAATCATTCAGCTATGGTAGCTCCGGCTATACACTGATTGAGGATGCTGTTAACAACTCAGTTGTTTCTAGGAACGGCGTTATCATCTACTACTATTACGAATCCTACTAATTTTTTTTATTTTTTTAGAAATAATTTTATAAAAAAGAGATCCAGGATTAAAAAATCCAA
>PNIT01000181.1 GCA_002878135.1 Candidatus Aciduliprofundum sp. | reverse complement strand
GCCCAAGACGAGCACAAACAAGATTGACAAGAAGGAATTAAGAAAACTCCTTTAAACTTTTAAAAAAAAAAATTATTTAGTTTTAAGTCTTATTTCATCTATGAATAGAAGAGTGATGTATGGATTTAAAGAGTTTACAAATTTTGAGGATGCAATTAAAAAATTCAGGGAAAGGGTAAATTTATGCGATGATGTGGAAAGAGTGGAGACAAAAAATTCTCTGGGAAGGATATTAGCGAATGAAATAAGATCACCCCTTGACCTGCCACCCTTCGATAGGTCGGTTGTTGATGGGTATGCTGTCAGGTCCATTGATGTAAGTGGTGCATCACCTAGCAACCCAATTACATTGAAGATTGTGGGTAAGATCTTCGCAGATACCGAATACAATCTCAGCCTAGGTAAGGATGAGTCTGTGGAAATATTTACGGGTGGAAGAATTCCTTCAGGTGCTGATTGTGTTTTAATGGCGGAGGATTGCAGACGTGATGGAAACGAATTAATTGTATTCAAGCAATGTTTTTCAATGCAGAATATCTCGAGGAGGGGTGAGGATTTTATGGCTGGTGAAACAGTTTTAAATGCTGGTACAGTTATAAAACCATTCCATCTTGGCGCACTCATCTCCCTGGGGATTAGAGAGATAGATGTCCTGAGGAGGGCTAGGATTTCCGTGATATCAACGGGCAATGAGATACACGATATAGATGATGGTTCCCATGGAACAATTGATGCAACAAGGCCAATGATAATCTCTTCAATAAGGGATATGGGCCTTGATCCCGTTGACATGGGTACTGTGCCCGATGATGAGGAGCTAATAATAAAAAAATTGGAGGAGGCTCTTGCTTCTTCAGATATGGTGGTGATTACTGGGGGTACAAGCATTGGTGAGCACGATCTTGTACCTGATGCAGTAAACCATGTTGCAAAACCGGGCATAATCGTGCATGGTATATCCATGAGACCTGCAAGAACCACAGGATTTGCATTCCATGGAAATAAGCCTATACTTATGATCTCCGGATTCCCAGTTGCCGCCTATATCTCATCCAATATCTTTTTAAGGGAATTCTTTGAAAAATTCTATGGCACAAAACTGGATCCACCTCCTACAATAAGGGGAAGATTAACCATGAGATGGCCAAATCAGGCGGGAATCAGGTCCTTTGTTAGGGTCATAGTGAGGAGGGTGGGAAATGAATACACTGTGGAACCCCTGAGATTAACTGGATCTGGCATACTCTCCACCCTAACAAGGGCAAATGGACTCCTTGTAATAGATGAGAAATCGGAGGGTTATGATGAGGGTGACTATGTTGATGTAATAATTACACAACCTGTGGAGGTGATTAAATGAAGATTTTTCACCAGCTCTATTCAATAGATGAGGCGATTAAAAAGATTGAGGAGGTATATGGTGTTATAAAACCACCGGGAGAGGAGGTGGTGGCACTCATTGATTCCCTGGGCAGGGTTTTATCGAGGGGGGTCTTTGCGGGTGTTGATTCACCACCCTTCGATAGATCAGAGGTGGATGGTTATGCGGTGAATCATCTTGATCTAAGGGGTGTTGATGAATCAAATCCCGTGGAATTAATGGTTGTTGGAAAATCAAGTGTAGGTGAATTACCATCATTCAGCATAAGGAGGGGCGCTTGTGCAGAGATCTCAACAGGTGCACCAATACCAAGAGGTGCAACTGCGGTTGTAATGGTGGAGTATACAAAGGCACTGGATGGAAAGGTGAGGATATTCAGGTCCATTTCTTCTGGGGAGAACATTGCATATGCAGGTTCTGATATTATGATGGGTGATACCACACTTAGAAAGGGTACAAGGATAACATCAAAGGAGATTGCCCTTCTAGCCTCACTTGGTTTAAAAAATGTTCATGTTTATAAAAGGATAAGCGTTGGTCTTATTTCAACTGGTAATGAGATAACAGAGCCTGGGGAGTATTTGGAACCTGGCCATGTTTATGATACAAACAGGTATTCAATAGGTGGCAGGCTGCAGGAGATGGGCATAAAAACAAAATTCTATGGTATTGTTAGGGATGACTACGAATCAATAAAAGAAAGAATCCTGTATGCCCTAAAAGAGAATGATGTTGTGATTACATCCGGGAGTACATCTGCGGGTGCTGGTGACCTCGTCTATTCAGTGATTGATGATCTTGGTGAACTTATTGTGCATGGTATTAAGACAAAGCCTGGTAAACCAACTCTTGCGGGTATAATCAACAATAAGCTAATTTTTGGTCTTCCAGGTTTTCCATTCTCGGCCATTGTTGCATTTGAATTTTTTGTTAAGAAGATACTCAAGAAGATGACAGGAGATGATGAGGATCCTTTCATTTTGAAGGGTAATCTGGCAATCAGGGTGAATTCCTCAAAGAATCTTGAGGAGTATGTACCTGTGAGCATAATATGGAGGGAAGGAAAACGCATGGTATATCCGGTGTATGGTAACTCTGGATCAATCTCCACCATGCTCTATGCTGATGGAATAATGAGGATACCTGAGGGTGTAGCATTCATGGACGAGGGTGAGGATGTTGAAGTTACACTATTTTCAAGCGTTTCACGGCTACCGGATATCACCATAATTGGCAGTCACTGTCCCCTGCTGGAGGAGATCATGGGAACGGGTGGTGTAAAATACATAAAGGTTGGTTCTACAGCCGGATGGTATGCAGTGAAGAGGGGTGAGGCTAATATGGCAGGTACTCATCTTATAGATGAGGAGACGATGGAATACAACATACCACTGATTGAAAAATTTGGTCTCAAGGGTAAGGCAGTGATAATAAGGGGATATGGAAGAGAGCAGGGTATAATAGTGGCCAAGGGCAATCCTAAAAACATAAAGGGCGTTGAGGATTTCCTGAGGGATGATATAACAATAATAAACAGGGTAAAGGGTTCTGGAACAAGAACACTCCTGGATCTTTACCTCAGAAATATTGCAAGGGAAAGGGGAATATCCTTTGAGGAGATTGTTGAGAAGATAAACGGATATGTGTATGAGGGAAAAACACACTCTTCCGTAGCATCCGCAGTTTATCAGGGAAGGGCGGATGCTGGCATTGGACTAAAATATTATGCAGTTCTTTACGATCTGGATTTTATTCCATTGGATATTGAAAAATATGATCTACTGGTTGAATACAGTTCCCTAGAAAATCCACGTGTCAAAAGGTTGATAGATTACCTGAGATCGGATGAACTGAAGAATTTGATCAGGGAAAAATACCCTGGTTATATGGTTCTGGATGATTCTGGAAAAATCTATGGAATATAATTTAGTATCTCCCTGAGGTCATTACCGTGGATTACAACTGTAGCATTCATTTTTACCTCCTCAGTGAATGGATTGAATGCGATGCTTCTTCCAGCAAGCCTGAACATGGGTATGTCTACCTCACCATCCCCAACGGCCACCACCTCTTCCCTCTTCAATGAAAATCTTTTCATTAGATCCTGGAGGGCAAGGTCCTTCCTGTATGGATCTACCCTTACCACCCCTCTCCCTGTTATTATTCCATTTTCATCCGTTTCAAGTCCATTTGCATAATATATATCAATACCAAGCTTTCTACAAACAATCTCCGCGAGAATATCAAGGCCACCTGTAATGACTGCAATTATCTTACCTTCAGTTTTCAATCTATCAATTGTTTCCCTGGCACCATCCATGATCTCCATTCCCTCAAAGATCTCTGAAAGTTTTTCTCTCGTGAGATTTTTATCCTTTGATTTCCATAGCATAACATCAAGGTACATGAATGTTGGATAATCTATCTTTCCTTCGTTGAATAGCCTTATGTTTTCAGAATTATCTGTTCCAAAGTATCTGTGAACAAAATACCAGCTACTCCTGCATTTTGTTAGTACACCATCCATATCAAATACAACGAGCCTTATTCTCTCCATCAATGAATGCACCCTGAATGTAATTTATATTACTCAGTCATACTTTATATTATCTATCTCCAGTGGTTCATCCAGGACTGTTTCAAAAACTACTATTGTCATCGTCTTCTCAACACCCTCAATATTCCTGAGTTTTTCAACAACAAAATCACCTATCTCCTCAACGGTCTTACCTCTCACCTTTACAAGGAGATCCCATTCCCCCGCTATTATGTGCACCTCTTCAACATTCTTCATGGCTGATATCTTTTTTGCCACAGTCCTCTGCGACACCTTAAATGAGGGAGAAAAGCCAACGAGAACAAAGGCAGTAACATTGAGACCGAAGGTCTTATAATTCAAGAGGGGAATTATCTTCCTGAGAACATTATCCTTCATGAGTTTTTGAAGCCTGTTATATACGGTTATCCTGGGTATATTTGTTTGCTTTGAAATTTCACTTATCTGTGCCCTACCATTCTTTGAAAGTACCTTCAGTATCTCTATGTCCTTCTTGTCAAGTTCCATGTTTTTTCTTTAAACGTTTTTTACTTTTAAGCTTTTCTATTAAACTTTTATATGTCCTAAATTTTTTTTATAAATTTACATTTTGATAAATTTTTTATGAAAATTTTTAATAAATAAATGTTTTTAACATGAAATATGGAACAAAAATGGTTTAAGGATGAGATATTCCATTATGAAGGATTGGATTATGTTGAAAAGAAGAGACGCATGATCAATATGCAATCACTCCTGCTGAAGAAACTTTCAGACTATTTTTTGGAGGAAGGTTTCAGGTGGATCCTCCCAGTTATTACCTCCAAGATAACTGATCCCCTTTGGCCAGATCCCGGTTCCTCCATAGAGAAAAGGATAGAATTCGAGATCTACGGTGAAAAGGTGAGGGTTACACAGAGCATGATCATACATAAGATAATAGTATGTTCACTTTTTGAACAAAAGATATTCACATTTTCCCCTAACCTCAGGATTGAGAGGTCAGAGAGAAGGAATACTGGGAAACACCTCTATGAATTTACACAACTTGACTTTGAGATGAGGGATTCAGGCTCGAGGGATGTTATGTCTTTTGTTGAAAGGATCCTAAAAAGGCTATTTAAAGATCTAATTGAATCAGGTATATATAGAAAGGAGATGGAATGCATTAATGAAGACTGGGAGATATATGATTCAAATGAACTTGAAAATAAATTCGGAAAGGACTGGGAAAATTTAGTTTCAGGAAGAATAGATTGCCCTGTATGGGTAGTTAATATACCAAGGGAATTCTACGATTATCAGGATAGAATCACTGGAAGATGGGACAACTACGACCTTTATCTTCCAGATATTGGAGAGGTACTCTCGGGCTCAAGGAGAGAGATTTCATACAATAGGATAATTGAGAAGATGTTTAGGGATGGGGTGAAAACTGAAAATTTCAGGATTTTACTTGAACTCTCAAGGGAGGGTAAATTGAAGGAATGTGCGGGCGCAGGGATTGGCATTGAGAGATTGCTCGCCTGGATAACTGGTGAAAAGGATGTTTCAGATGTCCAGATATTTCCAAGGATCCCAGGAATAGTTAACTACCTTTAACATACCTTTTCTTAACATGGGATGAACACATGGATTTCAGCAAACTTGGATAAAGTGGATAGAAGCTCATCACATCCCCTATTTCGTACACATTTTTGCTGTCTGTTACATCAACTACCATATGGTCGCTGCTACCCCCAAGTATCTCCACACCCTTTTCCAGTGGAATCAGGTATTCAAAATCTATATCCTGTCTTCCAAGGGCCAGGATTGCACGTTTTCTAATTCCCCTGTCCACATGATGGGGGATATTACCAAAGGCATCCCTTCCAATGATACCGTAGGGCATGGATGGTTTTTCCTTAAGCTCTATTATCTCTGCCTCTATGGTAAATGTATCCTGTCTCAGATAATCTATTTTCCTGTTGCCCGTTGTATCATGACCTATCAATATGGCCTCTCCTATCCTCAGTTGATTGATACCCTGGATCTTCCCATTTTCAAAAAGTGAGATGGTGTCTGTAGCACCGCCTGAAACTATCTCCAATTTTATGCCCATGGATTCAATCTTATCCCTAACACCTAGGAGATTCTCCATTTTCTCCCTTGTGGGTATAACACCACCGAAACACCCCAGGTTTGTCCCTATGCCAACTATGTTGGCACCATATCCAATTGCCTCTTTTATGAAAACTGGCATATCCCGGGGCAATACACCCTCCCTTAGATCTCCCAGCTCCACCATGACAATGATAGCAAATTTTTTACCAATTTCCCTTGATTTTTCAGACAGTGCCTTTACGATCTTAAGCTCAGATACAAATGCACCATCAGCATATTTAACGGTCTCCCTTATCTCAGACAACTGTGGTGATCTTATCTGAAATATCCTGGCATCTATGCCCTTAGCCCTCATTCTCTTAATGTTCTGTATCCTTGAATCACCCAGATACCTGATTCCATTGTTTACCATTTCCCTTGCGATGTATGGATCCCCGCATACACCCTTTGTAACTCCCATTATCTCTACTGGTGATAGTACCTCCTGAAGCTTCCTAATGTTGGATGAGATCCTATCCAAAAAAATGTTGATTCTGGGAAACATTTTATGTTATCTTTTTGAGAGATTTTTCTATCAGTGAGAGAGCCATGTTAACTTCCTCAAGACCAACTATAAGTGGTGGCCTGAATCTTATCCCCTTCTCACCTGTCTTCAGCATCAGGAGACCATTTTTATACATCTCATCAAAGGCCCTGTCCCTTGTTGCAGTATCCCTGAGATCGAATGCATCCATCAATCCTCTGCCCCTTACATTGAATATATTTCCTGGCATTTTTTCCTGGAGCTCCATCAGTCCCTTAATGAATATATCACCCATCCTTGATGCATTATCCAGAAGCCTCTCCTCATGTATTATCTCTATAACTTTTTTTGACTTTACCATATCAGCAAGATTTCCACCCCATGTGGAATTTATTCTGCTTGAGACCCTGAATACATTGT
>PNIT01000090.1 GCA_002878135.1 Candidatus Aciduliprofundum sp. | reverse complement strand
CCAGGGGTTCCCTCATCTTCCTCATAATATCAACAACATCTATGGCTGTACATGCACCCATACCCACAAGGAGATAATCCATGGCAGAAGGTGCTACCTCTCTGTCCCCATCAACTACGATGGAATGTTTTTCATTCACCACGGATAGAAACCTGTCCTTTTCTATTAGTTTAAGCGTTACCTTCATTAAAATTTTAGATTTCCATTCTATATAAAATATTTTTGTAATACTGCCTTCTAAAATTATTTATGAAAGATTTGGAAATAAAAAAATTCCTTAATTTCATGCTTAGGGAACATTTAATATACTCAATCTATATTGATATATAGGGGTAAATATTATGACAAAAATTTGCCCTCTCTGCGGATCTACAAATGAAGACGATGCCCAAACATGTGTTAAATGTGGATATATATTCAATCAAAAATTAAATCTACCCTCATATGATCAACAGCTCTATACTGATAATTCAGAAGTTAATCCATTAATATACAAGGTAGGTTATTTGAGGAGGGCATTTTTCATTTTAATTATAGGGACAATACTTCTAATTCTGCCTTTTATTAACTTTATAGGCACTATAATTTTTTTAGTAGGGATCTTTTTTCTTATAAAAGGATTTGATAAGATTTCAGAAACAAACTTAAGGTACAAAAGACATTATAGAAACACAAGAATTTGGCTGATAGCACTATTAATATTCAGTGTATTCATGTATGTTCTGGAACAGTTTGGATTAAATTACAATTCAATCGTATCCGTTGTCATGAATTCTAAGGGCACTTATAATTCGGATATATGGATGAATCTAGGCACAGTTATCATGATGGTGGCAATAAACACCATAGTATATGTATTGGCATACTTAAAATTGATAAAATCCCTTAGATTACTTTCAGAAGAGTTGCAGGTTAAAAGGCTTCACAAGGCTGGTAATTATCTTTTATTTTCCTTGATCCCATATATTATATCGGTGGTTCTTTTTCCAATCCTGTTATTATTAATTTTACAAACAGGATCTCCACTTTCCCCTGATCTGGGTGCCTCAAAATTTACACTTTTCTTAGAGTGGGTAGCCCTGCCAGCCTTCATTATAGTTATAGCTTACATATTTCAGATTTTAGGTTACAGGTACGCTTACAGGGGTATTGATGAATTCGTGGATTTATCCTCCTCTTAAAAGGAATATACCTTAATTGAAATCCTTAGAGATATGCGGTGAGATGTTCGTCCGATGGTTTACCCTTTATGATCTCATCCAGGAGTTTTCTGGCACTATTCTCATCCAGACCCACCTTGGTCACGAGGAATGAGATTATATCATCCTTGGTGGCACCTTTTTCAATTCTTTCCTTGACCATCAGCATTACCCTCTGTGCCAGCTGCTTGTTGAATTCCTCCTCAAGCTTGAACTCCTTTATCATCATGTACAGTGCAGTTATTAGACCTGTTAATGCATCGCTGAACTCCTCCCTGTTGATGGAGGCAAGATCAAGATCAGAGGAGAGAACGATCTCCTCATTTATTCCCCTTATGGTAAACTTTACAAGGGCTGTTCTATCGTTGAGGAAGAGAAGTTTCCTGGATATATCAAGCCTCTGTATTGGATCCAGGAGGGCAGTCTCAAGTCCTGTGTATACATCCAGCCTTATTATCCTGTTGGCAAATAATATATGTAGGATGAATGGTATTTTTGGATGTTCAGCCACCACAAGGTTATCCTGTACCTTCACATCCCAGATCAGGTTCGCTGGATCCTCAGAGCTATCCGAACCTGAGGTGAGCCACCTTATTATCTCCGCCTTCCAGTCCGTCACAGTCTGAAATGCAAGAGATATAAGATCAGGGGATATCCTTATTATATCATCCTCCGTAATTATTCCAACTATGTTGCCATCATCCATCACGGGCAGCTTCCTTATTTTTTTGTTTGCCATGAGCTTTGCAGCATTCTCAAGTGTTTCATCAGGTTTGGTGGTGATCAGGGGTGAGCTCATGATATCCCCGAGTACACCCTTCCCTGGATCCATATTCCTTGATAATACCTTTACAGTAAAATCCCTCTCTGTAACTATTCCTTTGGGCTTACCATCCGAGGTTACTATGATTGCATATTTGTTTTTCTCCATCATAACCTTTATGGCATCCTGTATGATCGTCTTCTCATCCAGAACTATAAAATTATTTGACATTGCATCCTTTACCTTTAAGACCCTCATGATTACCATATCCACCTTTAAATACTTAAAATTTCCTAATGGAGAATGAATGAGACCCCGTTCTCCTTCCTTATGTTTATGGTGTGGTCCGCTATCCTTGATATATCCTGCTCATGGGAAACTATTATCACCTGATCGCTCCTTGTCTGATTCAGTATTTCTGGAAATTTCTGTATCTGCTCGCTGCTGAAACCCTCTGTGGGTTCATCCAGTATAAGGATGTTCTCTCCCCCCTGGATGGCAGCCTCCCTTACAACTGAGTTCAGTGATAATCTGTAGGAGAGTGCAACTGCGGACCTCTCACCACCGCTGAGATAATCCATCTCCTGCACATATCCATCCTGTTCAACGATTGGTGTAAAATCCTCATCTATCCTTGCACTTTTGGTGGGATCATCCACAAGCATATAGAACCACCTCTGGAAGGATTCGCTGAATTCTGACCTTCTCATCTCAAGTATGCTCTTTTCAATGCTCTCTACAGCTGGAATGAATGCCTCCCTCACCCAGTTTGAATATTCCCTGTACCTCTCCGAGAGCATGATTGCCCTTTCCTTTTTTTCAAGGTCCCTCTGAATCATCTCCCTTAGATTCAACCTTTCATCCCTCAGGGATCTAAGCGATGCAAGTTCCTCATTTATTTTTGCTTTGGAAGATTCCATCTGATCCCTTCTGTTTTTAAGTTCATCAAGTTCAACTTTTTTCTTTTTCAACTCCAGATTCTTTAATTCTAGATCAGCAATCTCCCTTGAGGTGATGGATATCTTTTCCTCCAGGGGTTTCTTCATTTTTTCAAGCTTCTCTATCTCATTTTTCATGGATTCGAGCCTTATCTCCTCACTTCTGTATTCATTCTCCATCTTTTCAAATTCCTCAACCTTTTTCCTTATTTCCTTGAGTTTTCTTTTTTTACCTTCAAGCATCTCAGTTTCATTTTTAATTTCATTCAGTTTTATTTCATTATCCTTCAGTTCTTCCTCTCTTTTCTTGAGTTCAATCAATTTTTCCCCAATCTCATTATTCCTCTCATTCTTTTCCTTAAGTGAGTTCTCAAGATTTTCTAAATCCTTCATTTTCTCAAGATATCTCTCATACCTCACTATGTTCTCCCTTTCCCTCCTTATTTCCTCCCTCTTTTTCTTCTTTTCCTTGAGAATCTCCTCAAGTTCATTTCTCTCCTTTGATTTTATACTGAGCTTTATCTCAAAATCCAGGGGATCCACCTCCCTGTCACAGGTAGGGCATATGCCACTCTCTATTATGGTCCTGTAATCATTTTCCTTGGCCTTAACCTGTGACCTCCTATCATTCAGCTCCTCGATCTCCCTCTCAAGATTTCTTTCAATTTCATCTATCTCTTCCCTGCTCATTTCAGGTCTTTTGACTTTTAGGCCTTCAATCTCCTTCCTTATATTTTGTATCTGTTCCTCAAGTTTAGATGTGCTGTTCTTTCTCAATTCATCCTCAAGTTCTTTTATGCGTTTTATGATTTCACTATGCTGCCCCTGTATCCTTTTCATCTCACCAATCATCTCATTCTTTCTCCTTATTTCTTCATCTATCCTTGAAATCTCTGAATCAATTTCCTCCTTGGTATAATCGAATTTCTTGATAGGCCTGTGTTTCACGTGTTTTTCAAGCATTTCTTCATATATCTTCTTCTTTTCATTAATCTCATTCATTAATGATTCTAAATCAGATCTATAACTTTCAAGCTCATTCCTTTTTGAATTTAGTACGCCTTCAAATTTTTTCAATTCCATAATTGTGCTGTTTGTTTCCTCCATTTTAGCCACTATCTTTTCAATTTCCTTCATAATATTATCCAGTTCAATCTTCCTTTTTTCTATCTCCATTTCCTTTTCCCTTAAAATTTTATCAATTTCATCTATCTTATCCTTTAGATCCGATATACCCTCGCCCTCACCCCTGTAATAATTCTCCCTCTCATCAAGATATTTTATTAGGAGTAAGGCATTATCCCTTGCATTGCTGTAGTCCTCTATCCTGAATGCCTTCCTTATTGTTTTCTTCCTCTCCTCCTGGTTTGCATTCAATATTTTCTTCATTTCCTCCTGTGGTGTGTAGATGGCATATCTGAAAATGATGCTCCTTGCCTTTGGGTTGGATGGCTCATTATAATTTAGTATCCTTAGAACATATGTCTTTGCATCTGAAGGTGCCATTGACAATACATCTCCATTGCCTTCAATGATCACCTTGTCCTGCTTCACCTTTCCATCCTTTCTTTTTAATGACCTACTTATCCTGTAAATTTTTCCGTCAACCTCGAATTCAAGTATAACATGACCTGTGTTCTCATTTACCCTAAGCAGGGAGGAACCATCCTGATCACCGAGACCAAAAAGGCCGAATTCAATGGCCATCAGGATTGTGGATTTTCCAGCCCCTATATCCCCCAGCAGCACTACCTTTCCCCTGGGAAATTCTATCCTCCCATGTGTGTAGCTTCTTATGTTTCTAAGTTCCACAGATTTTATTATCACTGCCAACCATCCTCCCCTATTATCCTCCTGGCACCATCCCTTATTCTTCTTTCAAAATCCTCCCTGCTCTCCTCTTCATTCCTCTGTATTTTCAATAGCTCAAGTAGTGAAATGGCCATATTAACGCCCTTCTCACCCTTCAAAGAAGGATCCCTTCCACCGTACTGTTTAACATATTTTTCAATTAACTCCCTCTCTATGTTCTCCGCCCTTCTATCCTTGAATAACATACCCCTATACTCCCTGCTGGTCAGGTTATTGATGTTTATGTTTACACCAGATGCACCCTTTTTCATGCAATATTCCTTCAACTTTTTTCTATCCACCTGAGATGTCTTTCCTGAGGAGAGTTCACCATGGATCTTTATGAGGATGTATCTATCCCTTAGATCAAGACCATCTATGATTCTGCTTGCCTCAGACATCACCTCATCGGGCACCTTACCGTTGGCATCTATATCTATAAGGACAGGCCTTCCAATATCATTCCTGATAAATCTCATTTTTTCAATATTTTCAGAGAATTCAACGATGTAGAAGCCCCTTTCCACTCCAAGTGCCATCTCCTCGAGATCAAAAAAATTTGATGCATATAAAACCCCAGGATAGACAATTTTTCCATACCCCTCCATTTCACTCTCCATCCTTCTATGTAAATGACCTCCTGCATAATAATCAAAATTGGGCGGTAGATAGGAAAGTGGAATTTCAGCCATCCTGAATTGTAAATCCTCACAAATCTCCCTTATTGCACTATGGAAAACGAAGATGTTGAAAGAATCTGAATCTATATCCGCTGCCAATCTTTCATAGAAGGAGGATTCCATACCCATCTTTCTGGCAAACATCCCGTATATTCTTGCTCCCGTTTTAATATCAACCACAGGTTCTAGAATCATCTTTCCTTCCGCATTCCTCGGCCTATGAACATCCATGATTATTCCAGATGCAACAAGTACATTGTATATGGATGATCCTGTAACACTGTAATCATGGCTACCATATACTGTGTATATCTTAATCCCACTTTCAACAATCTCCTTCATCTTTGTAATTGCTTCAATAACCTGCGATATATTGGGTATGGGATTATTGAATAGGTCACCGCTGATGATTATGAAATCAACATTCTCTTCCCTGCTTTTTTCAAGCGCCCATATGAATGAATCCAGGTTATTTTTCCTGAGATAATCATCATTGAATGCACCGAGATGTACGTCTGATATATGGGAAAATATGCCCATAAAAATAGATAAAAAAATTAGACCCTGATTTTATTCCTGTCTATCTTTATGCCATCGGACGTAACAAGCAGATAGTTTCCACCCAGTGAAACAACGTCACCGTCAACATCCCTGGCTGTTTCCTTCAGTTCACTTATTACCCTTCTGAGGGTTAGCTCATCTTCCGCAAGGGGCGTGTAATCCAGAACCAGTATGTCCCCGTTGTATACGAATTCAGTAAAATCTTTAAGATCCTCGTACCTGTATATCTCGCCGAATCTTATGTTCTTTTTATTATCCTGAAGCTCCCCGGTGTTCTCATAAATTGATAGATCTATGTAATTCATCGCCTTTTCCTGGCCTCCCCTTTTCAAAAAATCAACCATATATTCCATCCCCTTTCACTTTAATTCCAGCACCACTACATCCTTAACGGATTTCATACTCTTGAAGGGTAGTATCATTCTTCCCTGAGCATCACTTTCAAATTTTGTTGCCTCTAGATCCTTGCTGGGATTAACAAGTAGATGCTTTATCTCACCTGTATCCAGATCTATTACGAAATTGTCTATGGTTCCCAGTATTACACCATCCGTTGTCATTACAGTCTTTCCCTTCAATTCACTAATAAACTTCTTCATTCAATCACCTCGGTCATCCATTTGTATGATCTTAATTAATGTATCAATAATTAGTATTTAAAAATATCTATTTAGCCAGTGAATGTTATATGAAATGATTCTTTATCCGCTTATAATAAAATACTGGAATTTTAATTTTTAAAACAATTTAATGGTAATTTAATGGTAATATTTAAATATGACAAATTAATTAATTTTGTATGACAATAATATGATAGAGGTGTAAAAAGATGAAAAGCCTTATAAAGAATGCTCTGGGATATGACCCAGATAATGTAGCACAGAAGCAGCAGCCTGCGCCACTAACTCCTACGCAGCAGGCACAGGAGATGATATCACCCGATGAGGAGGAACTTAGGAAGCTTGTGGAACAGCTGAAGGTAAACATAAAGATTGTGGGGTGCGGTG
>PNIT01000016.1 GCA_002878135.1 Candidatus Aciduliprofundum sp. | reverse complement strand
AATGATTGAAAATAAAAATAATAGTAAGCTTTATATGGTCAAATCAAATGGGACTCTTCAGTCCGATTATTCACCAAAAATATTTAAATATTGGAAACTCATAAGATAATTATAATAAACCCACAATTTATAAATTTAAAAAAAATTATGACATTTAACTGACTTTCACTATTTTTCGGTCACACTCGATAAAATTTGATACCAAAAGCTTTATAGATAATTTTACCTATCTTTATGATAGGTGATTGGCAATGGGAGAAATCACTGTGCTTACCAAAGCTACATCGAAAAGTAAATCCTTAAGAACCACCATTCCTGTGGGCATTGTCAAGCAATTTAAATTTTCAGAAGGAGATAAGCTCAACTGGGAAATTAGAGCAGAGGGTGGAGAGCTTATAATTATTGTAAAATCATTAAAAGAGAAGAAAGGTGGTAGACATGGATAAAAAACAGGCAACGCTGTATGGGGAAATAGATGAGGAGGAGCAAGAAGGAGAAGTATACATAAAAGACTACATTACAGGCAAAGTTTTGAAGGATACTCCAGAAGAGAGAAGAAGGCAGGAAATAGAGAAGAGGCTTGTTGAGGAATGGGGATATCCAAAAGAGCTAATTGGCATTGAGGTAGAGATTCAATTTGGCAGTCAAAAACTTGGTAGAGCAGATATAGTGGTATTTAATGATGCTAAATCGAGAGATCCAAACAGAAATGCCTACATCATTGTTGAGGTTAAGAAGGAAAGTAGAAAAGACGGTATAGAACAGTTGGAGAGCTACATCAACGCTACAACTACTGAATTTGGAATTTGGTATAACGGTAGGGACATAGCCTTTATTAGAAGATTAAGAGAACCCAATCAATTTCAAGATATAAGTAGAATACCCAGATACGGCGAGAGTTTCGAGGATTTAAATAGACAGCTTACAAAAAAAGACTTAAAACCAGCTTATAATTTGAAAGTAAGATTTGATGAAATTTATAACTACCTCTACGCAAATGAAGGCTTTTTGAAGGAGAAGTTGTTCGGGGAGATAATTAAACTCATTTTTATGAAGATTGTAGATGAGAAATCGCCAAGAGAAGAGGTCCAGTTCTGGATTTCAGAGAGTGAATATGAGGAGATGTTAGGGAAGGGAACTTCTACCTCTTTCAAGCAGAGAATTCAAAGACTTTGGGAAGATACTAAGAATTTCTATCCAGACATTGATGGTGATTTGCTACTAAAACTTCTTTCAATTGCTGAGATTGTTAGAAGGTTGCAAGAAATATCTTTCATGAAGACAAAGGACGATATAAAGGGAACAGCTTTCCAAACGTTCATACATGAGAACATGAGGGGTGATAGGGGCGAGTTCTTCACACCACAGCCAGCCATCGAGCTTGCTGTCGGGATGCTGGATCCACAATATAACGAGTCCGTTATCGACCCAGCCTGTGGAACTGGAAGATTCCTTATCTGGACTATGGAACATGTCAAGAAAAAATTCAAATTGGATGCTAGGGGGGTTGCAGATTACGCGAGAGCACGCATAGCTGGAATTGATATAAATCCTGATTTGGTTAAGGTTGCGAAAATGTACATGGTTTTATATGAAGATGGTTGGAGCAATATTTTCTCAGTTAATAGCTTACTACCTTTTGATGAGATGGAAGAGGTAGCAGAAAAAATTAGAGTGTCTAAGCCAGCTACACCAGAACCTGGAAAATTCGATATAGTATTAACAAATCTTCCATTTGGAACAAAAGGAAAAATAAAGGATCAAAGAATTTTGGTTCAGTTTGATTTAGCTCATAAGTGGATGTATGACAAAAAGCAGAGAAAGTGGATTAAGACAACTCAGCTTCTCAGAGAGCAAACGCCAGAAATATTGTTCATTGAAAGATGCTGGCAATTATTGAAGCCCTATGGAAGGATGGCTATCGTTTTACCTGATGGAATACTGACCAATTCAACTTTAGGTTACGTTAGGCAGTGGATAATGGATCACGCAAGGATTTTAGCATCTGTTTCATTACCACAAGAGACTTTTGTCCCTTATGGTATTGGAACAAAAGCTTCAGTGTTGGTTGTCCAGAAATTACCAGAAGATGAGTTGGAAAGACTCAAGAAATATGAATATCCTATATTTATGGCAGTAGCCGAAAAGATTGGTTACGACGTTAGGGGAAGAACTATCTTCAAAAGAGATGAAGAGGGAAACATTATTAAAGATGAAAAAGGCGAACCTATTGTCGACACAGATATTCCAGAGATTATTAGAAAATTTGATGAGTTTAGAAAAAAGTATAGTCTCAACTTTTAGGTGATTAAAATGACCGATATCTCCATAGTTAATTCGTACTAAATTATCTTAATATATCTGATATTCCAAGGGAAGCAGTAATATTTTTTTAAAAAAAAATTTTAAAAAGATTTTTTTGGATTTTTCGGAGGTGTTTTGTGTTGGATCTGGATAAGGCTCTAGAGGAGATACTCCTTATGCTGATGTCCGAGTACAGGATAAGCGGTCCAAAGTATGCCAAGTATTTCCTGTATATCATGCAGAGGATCCCTCCGGATAAGCTGGAGGGCATAGCCCGCAGGTACGGGGTTTCCCTGCAGGATATATACTCCGTCTCTGCCCGGAAGATAGCCTCTGTTCTCCAGAAAATGGACGGGCTTGTGCTTGTGGACCGCACCACGGTCCCGGCAAAATACAGGTTTAGGTGATGTGCATGGAAAAGAGTTTGAAGGAAAGGAAAAGGGTAGTGAAAATAGAGGTGATCGGAGGGGTAGTCTGGCCAATGAAGGTTCCAAAGGGTGTAAAGCTCATCATCACTGACATTGACACAAACAAGACAATCGTGGTGAACGGCAAGTACCCATAGCCCCCTCCGCGAAAGCAAATCCCCCGCGACAGTTTTTCTCCAGGCATGGCGTTCGGGGTGCGGGGGATCCTGGAATTTTTTGGAGGATGTAATATGATTCAATATAGGATAGAAAATTTTGGTGATGAAAAACCAGGTGTAAGGTTCTATCCGGGGAACAGGGTTGCAGAGGTAAAAAGGAACGGGAAAAAACGCTACTACTACATAGCCTCAAAAAAGGAGGTAATAGACCTGAGCCAGGAGCTGGAGCTTCTGGATCTTGCGGAGAACCCCGGAAAGGAATGATCTTTGGTGGTGGTATTTATGAGAAGCGGGAAGACGGATGGGAAGGTTTTGAGGAAGGATGTATATGTTGTGGTGGACGTGACGAATTTTTGTGATTGCCCGTCTCCGGGCGGTGTCTCGGGCGAGATTTTCGGCATCTTCGAGAGAATGGAGGATGCTCAGAGGCACATTGATTTTTTGAGGAAAAAATGTGAGGGGATCCCCCCGGAAAAGAGGGTATGCGAGTTCATGATCCTGAAATTCAAGCTGAATGAAGGGGTGAAGAGGATCCCTATCTACTGATGCGGGGCAGATAAACTTATATGACTAAGCAAAATTTTATATAAATATTAATTGTATATATTAGGTGATCGAAAATGGCGAAAAAAACAAGCGAGCAGGAAACAGTGAAGGGAAAAATAAATATGCAGGAAATTTTGGAGCAGTTAAAAGAAGATGACATAAAAATCTCTGAAGAAAACATTGTAGAAATGCAAGAACCTCCAGTCATTATTCTGGCCTTGGATAATTTCAACGATAGGAAATACATTCAAATATACAGATGCGACTTAGAAAACCTGGAAGAAGGTGATACATACGAATTTAGCGAAGATGAAAGGGCTGATGTAGAATTTGGCTGTATCGATTCTCTCATTGTTTTGAAAAAACAGGAGAATGAAATGGTCTGTCTTTACAAACGTGAACATTATTCTGCTTCCATGCGCATAGATGAAGAATACAAAATTATACATCTAATCCTTCACAAATGACCTTTGATAATTGCTTCATTTTACAAAGGGAAGTAAAGATGAGAGGGTTGGAATTGGAAGGAAAAACATTCGATCGTTTGTGGTTTTTTTAATGAAAAGTTGGGGGTTTGAGGTGGGCATGGGTGAATTGAGGGGATCTCGGATGGATGAAAAAATTAAGATGTTTATAGAGAAATTGAAGAATCCTTTGTATGAAGTTGTTTTCAATACATATTATCAGGGGGAAAAGCTCTGGATAGCGTTAAAGATAAACGGTGAAATTGTAGGTGGGCTGAAAGAAAAATGGAAGGACGACCCTGAGGTAAAGGGAGCGGTAGAGGATGCCCTGAGGATAAGGGATGAAAAGATAAAAGAGAAAAAATTAAGGAATTCATGGCAGGTACAGGTCCTATCGGAACATTATACTTCCCCACTGTATGATAGAAGTTTGCCGAGGGATCTTTATTTTAAATTAAAAAAAGCTAACCATATATACTACGTGACTGAGAACGATCTGGAAGAAATGGACGAGTTTTTTGATGAGCCGGGTTGGAAAATAACAGAGGAAGGGAAGAAAATACTCCGTGAAGAAGCAGAAAAAACTGCCACCCCTGAAATGCTGGAAATGGTCAAAAAAATAAGGGCAGAAAGGGAAGAAAATGCAAGGAAAGAAAAAGAAAAAGAAAAATTAAGAGAGGAGATGAGAAGGATATTGAAGGAACTTGATGAAATAGAAGCTACCGCCACTCTTGCTCCCAGACAAAATTTTCCATCCGGCGAAATGGTTGATGACCCGAGGCATTCATGGCAGGAATATGATGCATTCGGTGGGGGGCATGTCTACGTTATTGACGAGAAAAAACAGTATATTTACTTTATACTGAATAATGGAAGGGACGGTGATGACTGGTCCAGGAATAACATCATGACGGGTGGTGCTGGAGCAATCGGATGGGTCGTTCCATACAATGAGGAAATTGAAAAGAAGCTGAGGAGATTAAAAGAAATATACAGTGAACTGCATCTCTTTGAATAAGGAAAATAAAGATATAAAAAATTGAGAATTTTTATAATCGGATAGAGCGTGTTCTGTAGATGTGTTTTATAGATCAGGATCTGAGGTGATAAAAATGGACAGTATTTTAAAAGAATATGATGAATTTTTAAAAGGGTATAGGGTAAGGGACCTTCTTGACAGGATCGAGGACTGGAAGAATGAGATAAAGCACAGCCCCGCCTTTGACAAATTTTATAAAAATGTGGATCCCAGCAGGTTCTGGGCCCAGCCCTACAAGCCCAGGATGCTTCCCTACGGCAATCTCCAGAAGAGTATTGTGAAGAAGACGCTCGTCTCGTTCTTCACCAGTGACAGTCCCGTAATCTACTATGGTCCGTTCGGTACCGGCAAGACCGTCCTGGGCGAGGCGTCAGCAAACGTGTATTACGGGCTACTGAGCGAGTATGCGGACATTCCAGAGTTCAGCAGGTACTACATGGTATATCAGATGAACAATGCCAGCACAAAGAGCCAGATCTGGCGCGGGGACATGCCCGCGGGGGAGAAGGGCATGCTTACCATCAAGTCCTTTCCCATGTTCCTGATGCATGCATATGTGATGGGCAATGTTGTATCCCTTGATGAGTTCACTCAGGCCCCGGAGGAAATCCAGGGCTGGCTGAACAGCATAGTGGAGGTGGGCAGTGAGATAGACACGCCCTTCGGGAGGATCCCCGTGAGCCCCGTGAAGAGGGTGGTAATAATATTCAATCCTGCAGTCATAAGCAACACGGCAAGGGATCTTGCCTACAGCATAGAGAACAGGGCAGGGAGGAAGATACCCGTGGAAATGAGTCCGAGGGAGGACGTGGTTGAGATTCTGAGGAACGTACTGCCGGAGGCCCCGGATTTCCTGAGGCGTTATGTTGCCTCCCTTGTGGCTGAGGCGAGGGAGAAGGGCTCCAGGAGTTCCATAAGGACCGCACTCAGTCTGGCAAAACAGTTGAACATTGAGTTTTCCGACCATAAAAACTTTGACAGGATCCACGAGGACCTTATTAACAGGCTCAACCTCGACCCAAAGGCGTTTGTTTATCGCGTTTCCAGTCGCCTCCTCCTGAAGGAAAGCGATGTGATGGCCATACTGAAGCATGCGGACTACAGGTCCTTCATTTCCCTCCTGAACCAGTACGGCCTGAAAGACTTCCTTGAAACCGTGAGGGAGGTAATGCAGGAACAGGACTGGAGCGGTCAGAACTTCTTTGATCTTCTTCCGTGAGGTGTTTTCCGGTGAGAATGATCATAGACCTTGAGAGGATCTTTCCTGAGATTTACAGGGACCTGAAGAGCAGGGGCTACCACGTGGTGGCATTTCTCTCTGACGATGGCAGGAGTTATACGAAGAAGGTGGGCAGTAAATCCTTTATCATAAACATCACCCCGCCGTCAGAGATGATTGAAAAATTGAAGAATCATGGCTTCTATTTCGATGGTATTGAGGATTTCCTTTTCCTGAACCTCCTCAGGCATGAGCTCTACCACATATACTTTGAATACAGGACCCCCGAATATTACCTTGGCCTGCTTAACATGGATATCAAGGACACCGAGCTACTGTGGGATATCTTCAACGTGATAGAGGACACAAGGATAGAATCATACATAAACAGGAGGGAGTTTATAAGGCTCCACGGTATATTCTTCCTGAACATTCTCATCCACCTGAAGGAGGGGAACTTAAGTTATTCCGACCCCATTGTTTTCCTCAAGCTTCTCTCCGGCTACAGGACCGAGGTAAAATACCTCATGATGAGTACGAGGAACAGGGAGTTCATGGATATTGCCCAGAGCTTTACAAAGATAAAGTTCTCCAGCCCGGAGAACCTCGCAAGGCTGGGCTTTTACATCTACAACAGGCTCATCAGCATGAAGGATCTCAAAGATCCGTTTGAGGATTTCATCAAGCAGTTCCTGACAGATCTCTCCGGCATTGTTCTCACGCCTGACAGGGGCGAGCCCCCCGAAGAACAGTACAACGGGTACAACGGCGCGGATGAGGGCGAGGGGGAGAACCAGGAACAGGGAAATCAGGGATCGGGGGGATCAGATGGCCCGGAGGAGGGGCAGGA
>PNIT01000150.1 GCA_002878135.1 Candidatus Aciduliprofundum sp. | reverse complement strand
GTAATAAGATCAACGAATATGTAGAACGATTAAACAGGGAAATAAGAAGGAGGATAAAGATAATGGATTCCTTACCAGGTGAAGAATCGGCTAGAAAAATTATATACTTAAGGATCATTGAGGAAAATAATAAATACAGTGGAAGGGCCATCCTTGGATTCAATATATGTAAGGATGATATAATGAGGATCTTTGATATGAGGTATCCTTGACCTTACACAAACTTATGGACGCTATATTCTAAAATGACTTTGCTATTATATATCTCATATGCTCCAATGATCCTATAAATGATGTTGATGATATTCTCTTGATGCTTTCCCAGATGAATTCTATTTGATTCAAATCCGGAGAATATAGTGACAAAAATATTAGATCTATATTCAATGAAATTGCATAATTTATTACACTTTTTGATCTGTGTGTGCTAAAGTTATCAAGTATTTCAGCGATCTTCTTTTCTCCGTTTATTTTTCTTATTTTCAATAGGAATTCTTTAAAATCTTCAATTTTTGAATTATCTTTAAAATCGATTACGCTTCTACCATTTATTGAATAAAAGCCAAATGAATTCACCTTGTATGTTTTAGTATTTTTTTACCTTTTCCGGCTTGAAGAATGACCATAATCTCACAGTGTTTGATGTTGTTTGTGGTGATGATTCATCTATGAATCCTATTACCACATCATCAAGATCTCTTTCATTTAGTTTTTTTTTAGATCTTCTTCTGCATTATTTGGTCTGTGATAATCATGCTGGTATGGCTTTGAATAATGCATACCTAGATTTTTCAATAATTTCCTAACATGCTTAATGTTGTAATCCACTCCAAATTTCTCTTTTATTAATTCCTGTATTTCCAAGGTGGTCCAGTCATTCCTTTTGCTCAATAATTTTACAAGGTATTCTTTCTGTGATTCTGTTAATTTTGATGGCCTGCCACCACCAAAATTGGGTATCAAACCCTCAAATCCCTTTTTATTCCATGCATCCTGCCAGTAATAGCCTACCATTTTTGTTACACCTACCATCTTTGTTGCCTCACTTACTGAATATCCTCTGTATCTATACAGTATGAAATAAAGTCTTTTTAAAACTCTTACATCCCTTTCAATTGATTTTATTCTTCTTTCTAATTCCTCAACAGGCACACTTTTGTTTATCTGAATAATTTGTTTTCTAGCCATAATAAAAAATATTTAACTGAAGTATAAAAAGTTTTGCGTCAAACTATAATTATCAGGTTACGTCCACACTCATTCGGAGGTGTATTTCCCGCCGAAAGAGTTAAAAACTACTTCTTTTAATAGAAGCAGAAAATGAAATGCGTAGTTTGTGGAAGGAAAGAGGCAAAGATAAACGGTCTCTGCGAGGAATGTTTCCTGAATAGCAGGAGCTTTATCAAACCCCCCAGGAATGTGGAGGTTGTAAAGTGTCCCAGATGCGATGGTGTAAGGATAGGAAACACCTGGCATTATGACAGGACCGTGGATGAGGCAATATTGGAATCACTGACAAAAAATTCAAGGATCCTTGATGATAGGTTGGATGTGAATATAAAATACAGCATAATAGAAAACATGAACATGCTTGATGTTGAATACATACTATCACTCAACGGTGAGCAGAAGGTGGAGAGGCATGGTGTTCCATACATATTTAAGAAGCAGCTATGCCCCAGGTGCAGCAGATTCTCAGGGGACTACTTTGAATCAATAATACAGATTAGGTCGGACAGGGAGATGAATAGGGATGAGATTCTTGATCTTGAATATTTTATTATAAAGAATGTTGAGAATGAACAGAAAAGGAATCCAGATCTGTATGTTCTGAAGAAAGAGAGCAGGGATGGGGGTATGGACTATTACCTGAGCTCAAACTCAAGCGGCAGGGTAATAGCAAGAAGGGTGGCTGAAAGGTACGGGGCAAGTGTGAAGGAATCACCACACCTGGCAGGTGTTAAGGAGGGGAAGGATTTTTACAGAATAACGTTCTCAGTGAGGCTCCCTGACTACAGGGAGGGGGATTTCATAAGTTGGAGGAATGGTGTTTTCAGGGTACTAGCCATAAAGAGGGGGCAGATTAAGGTGATAAACCTGAGGACAGGTGAGATTGAGAGCATAACACAGAAGGACCTCAAGGATCAGGGATACAGGATATTTGCAAGGAGTGAGGATATGGTGAAGGCCGTCAAGCTCTATGAAGAGAAGGATTACATGCATTTCATGGAGACAAGGTACTACAAGGTTTATGCCGTTAAAAAGCCGTCATTCAATGTAAGGAAGGAATTCTACATAGTGATTGACGGTGATGATATATACATAGTTCCAGAGGCATGAATGCAAAGGATTACCTTATACTTTAAATAAAATGAAACATTATTAGGTCCGTGATTTCAAAGGCCATAAGGGTAAGGAAGGATCAGATTTCACAGATGCTGGATTTTCTTAAAAGTCGCGGACTCCTTGCCAGTGGCCTGAGGATAAAGAAGGAGGATGATCATGCAGTAATACCTGTAAAAGAGGTGCCTGAGGGCTATGAACCGCTGGAGGAAGATTTTGAACAGTTGAGCAGGAGGAAAAGTTACATGGACCTTGTGAACATACCTGATGAACTGAGGGTATACCTACCTAGGTCCATGGACATAGTTGGCCATGTTGCAATCATTAAGATAGATGAGAAAATATTACCCTATTCCTCAGAGATTGCAAGGGCAATAATGGCATTCAATAAGAGTATAAGGACAGTTGCCCTTGACAGGGGCGTAAGGGGAGAATTCAGGGTGAGGGATCTTGAGGTGATAGGCGGTGACGGCCTTGAAACTGTTCACAGGGAGAATGGTGTCAGGATATACGTTGATCTCAAGAATGTATACTTTTCTCCAAGGCTTGCGAAGGAGAGGGCAAGGGTACTTTCCCTTGTCAGGGATAATGAGATTATTCATGATCTATTCTGCGGATCTGGTGCATTCTCAATACTTATAGGTAAAAAAAGGAATGTAAAGATTTACTCAGTGGATAAGAACCCCTATGCAATAGAGGGACTGAAAAGATCCATGGAGCTCAACAGAATAACAAATATATTTCCTGTTCTTGGTGACGTCAGGGATGTAATGGGTGTATTGCCTCACGCAGACAGGGCCATACTTGATCTACCCATGGAATCAGTAAGATTCCTCGGGGATGTCATTCACAGGGCCAATTATTTCCACATATATTACAAGTGCGACTCACCTGAGGATGCTGTGAGGGAGATAGAGAGTAAAGGGCTTATCGTTGATAGATATGGCCTCGTCCACGGTTATTCGCCCAGGGAAGGAATGTATTACTTCGATGCAAGAAAGGGTGATTGATCTTGCTGGTATCAATACTCCATGATATAACCGGTTTCAGGAGATTCCCCAGGGATGCAAAACTCCTCATAATATCATCCATAGTGATGAGTTTCACACAGGGTTATATGTTCGTTGATTTTTCCATATACCTGAGCCAGGTTGGTTATAGCACCTACTGGATAGGAATTGTCCTCTCGGTGCCCACATTCCTTGGGGCATTATTCATGATACCAATGGGACACCTTTCCGATATGTACGGGAGGAAGAGGTTCATACTGCTCGCAAGATTCTTCTCCTTCCTGGGTGCAGTGATATATTTTCTCACATACAACCTTATACTTGTGATACTGGCGGGAATATTCCAGGGCATAGCCTTTGCAAATGCATCATCAAGCTATAACGCACTCATGGCTGAGAAAACAACATCAGAGGACAGAAACCTGATATTTGCATCAAATAGCTTCCTCTCAGGCATGGCTCAGGCGGCCGGAATGTTCTATGGATCCATACCACCCATAATAGGCCATATCTACCACATTGATGTGTTCACATCCTACAGGGTCCTTTTCCTCACATCAATCATAGGACTCCTCATTTCCACCCTGCTCATAATTAAGGTGAAGGAGGAATACAGGGGGAACAGGGGTGAGAGCTTCAGCTTCAGGGATCTCTTCAATCTCCCAGAGAAATCCAGGGGAGTAATAATAAAGCTCTCCGTTCTGGGTATGATAGGCCTTGGGGCAGGGATGATAGTTAGGCTATTCTCCCTCTGGTTCTACCTGAAATTCCAGGTGAATGTTGATGTTCTTGGTCCAATATTCTCAATCTCTCAGATTGTTACTGCATTCGCCACAATAACCACACCATCCTTGGCAAGAAAAATAGGTGAGATAAGGACAATAGTATTCACTGAGGCACTCTCTGTTCTAATACTAATTTCAATGCCATTCCTCCCATTCTACTACCTGGCGGGTGTTTTCTTGATTATAAGAAATTTCCTCATGAACATGTCAGGCCCCATAATGACAAGCTTCACCATGAGCATAATACCTGTGGAGGAGAGGGCCAGGGGTTCAGCAATAATACAGTTCTTCGATGCACTCCCGAGATCCTTCGGACCATACATAGGCGGATTCTTCATGAGCCTGGGTTACATAGATCTTCCATTCTTCTTCACAGGTACGCTATACTCACTTTCCATAGGCCTATTCTATCTCTTCTTCAGGAATGTGAAGATACCTAGATGATCCTTGAACCCTTTTCAGAGATCTCCATGTCATCCTTTTCATAATCTTCGTAACCTATTATCTCATAGAATTTCTTCCTGGTCATGAGATTGTTCAGGAATTCCCTCTGCGTACCTTTTCTGAATAATTCAAGATAGGCATTTTCTGCTGCAAGAAGTGATGCCCTGAATGCTGTCAGGGGGAATATAACCAGCCTGTATCCAAGTTTTTCAAGTTCAGATACGCTCAGAAGGGGGCTCTTTCCAAACTCTGTCATGTTGGCAAGGAGGGGTGCCCTCACCTCCCTTGCAAAAATCCTGAATTCATCCTCGCTCTCCAGTGCCTCGGGGAATATCATGTCAGCGCCAGCATCAACGTATATCCCTGCCCTCCTGATTGCACCTTCAATGCCCTCAACAGCCCTTGCATCTGTTCTTGCGATTATTATGAAATCCTTGTTTTTTCTTGATTCTACTGCAGCTATTATTTTCTTCACCATCTCTGCCTCGCTCACCAGCCTCTTGCCCGGGAGATGGCCACATTTCTTGGGCAACTCCTGATCCTCTATGTGTACAGCGGATGCACCTGAGGATTCCATGAGCCTCACTGTCCTGATCACATTTAGGGCCTCACCGAAACCGGTGTCCACATCAACTATCAGAGGTAGCTTTGTGACGGATGTTATCCTCCTCACCTCTTCAGCCACCTCCGTGAGCGTTGTGAGTGATAGGTCCGGCAGGCCCATGGCCCCGGCTATTCCGGATCCGGATAGATAAAGTGCCCTGAAACCTGCCCTTTCCGCCATGATGGCAGTAATACCGTTGAAAACACCAGGTGCAGCGGTAATCCCCTTTGATATGAGATTCCTCAATTCACCTGGGCCCAGGTTAACATTATCCCTTAGTATTGACATCCGTAATCACATCCAGGAATTCATTGACACTCATGGTGTCAAGGGATTTTCCAGCATCCATTATCCTGTTCACAAGATCCTCATCCTTCATTATCTTTAGGCCCTTCTCCTTCAGGTCATCCCATGTGAATGGATCCCTGAAATGGCCCTTTGGGACATCCACCTCCTCCGAGAAAAGACCCTCATTTGTGAGTATGTCTATCTTAACTGGGAGATATTCTGGATACATTGAATTGAACCTTTCAGAAACATTGAAGGTCATCTTATCAATCAATGAAAGTATCTTTTCATCGTTCAGGAATTTCCTATCGTATGCATCAAGATCGGGTGCACCATAGTTCAATGTGTATGCTATTATGTAGGGCATTGAATGATCCGCGGTTTCCTTCGTTTTAGGTCTCAGCTTCTCCGGATCCTTTATGATTATTCTGTATGCAACATCGAATGTTGTTACGTCTATCCTCCTAATGAAACCCCTGATCTTTTTCCTCAATGAGAGTGCGGCATCCACAGCACTCATTGCATGGTATTCAACCGGGTAATTCTTTATCATGGTTTTGAGGACCCTGTCCCTGGTGAGATCCAGGTCAAATTCTCCCGATACCTGCTTGAAGAATCCCATTTCACCCTCGAATATTGGACCGGGCCCGGTGAATCCACCCATGGCAAGCATGACGGCAAAGACACTGTTCCTGGACGCATTCCCCGCCGTACAGCCCTTCCACATGCTTAGCTCCCCTGCCCTGGTCTGTCTGAGACTTATGTTGTTATTTATGGCAAGGTTTAAGGTGTGAATGAACCTCTTATCATCGAGATCAAGGAGGGCCGCAAGGCCAGATGCTGAGGAAATGGATATGTAGGTGACATGATCCCATCCCCTCTCCCTTATGGAGACAGCATCAGCAAGGGCTCCGAGTATCTGGTAAGAAACGTATGTGGATCTTATGAGGGATTCACCATCGAGATCCATTGAACTTGCCATGGATATGAGGGGTGGTATGTTATCAGATGGATGGAGTGCCTCCTTGCTCAGGTATGTATCATTGTAGTCCAGGAACCTGGTCATGCAGCCATTTATGAATGTTGCAACATCCACTGAGGCCTTTTTCTTTGTGAAATATATCCTCCCATTCAGCTTGCCCTTGCTGGGTAGGAGCATCTTCATACCTATCTTCACAGGCTCCGCATCCTTTGCACCGTAGGAAACAAAGATTGAGTCAACAATCCTCTTCTTCAGCTCCTCCGATATCTCATAGCTTGGCCTGTGATCCATCAGCTCCCTGCTATATACATATATCTTTTCAGTTAGCAGCATTGACAATCACCAAGGTAAAATGTTTTTTGCACATATTAATTTTACATCTCCCCATCATTTAAGATAAAAGTTTTCATGATAAAATTTTTTGCAAGCTCTTCAAAAACCTGAAAATCTTCAGTTGAAAAAAAATATCTTATGCCAAAAACTCCTCAATAGAGCATGATCTTTGCATTTCCTTTCTGCCCATATATTCATCCAGGCATAGGAATGTAATAAGATGCTTTTTCCCA
>PNIT01000112.1 GCA_002878135.1 Candidatus Aciduliprofundum sp. | reverse complement strand
AGCGCCCCATGGCTTGCGAACGTGACAACTGCAAGTATGGAAAGCGGGGCCAGAATTGTATTGATCATTACGACGGGATAGTTCACCATGGCGTAGATTGAATTCACAAGTATTGAGGCAATTACCTGATTTATTATTTTCCTAATCCTCAACACCCCCTTCAACAAGGAATTCGAATATATTGTTCAGTGATACCTCCTGGACGGTGAACTTTATACCCCTTTCAAGGAGATCGCTTGCCATCTCAAATATCTCCTCCTGTGTTGAAAATATCTGTATTTCACCATTTAAGAGCCTTTTGAGGTAACCGTTTATGGAATTCAGCTTAACATCGCCTGATATCTTTATGCTGAATGGGTATTTGACAATCCTTCTGAGATCATCCATGGATCCAAATGCAAGGAGTTTACCCCTGTCCAGTATGCCCACCCTATCACCCAGCACCTCAGCCTCTTCAAGGTAGTGGGTGGTGAGTATGATTAACCTGTTATACTTCATGGACTGAAGAATCCCCCAGAGTTCCTTTCTTGATATGTAATCAAGACCCGTGGTGGGTTCATCCAGGAATATCACGGGAGCATCGCTTGATATAACAGTTGCAACAAGTACCTTCCTCTTCATTCCCCCGGAAAGTTTCCTATTCTTTTCATTTTCAACACTCTCTAGACCGAGTGTTCTTAGGACATCCTTAGCTCTTTCCCTTGATTCCCTGTATGAAAGACCCCTCCACATTAGGTATGAGGAAACTGTCTGAAGTGGCGTCAGCCATGGAACTGCCCTGGCCTCCTGGGGTACAGCCGCTATGATCTCCCTCACCCTATCCGCCTCATCCACAACATTGAACCCATTTATGAATGCACTACCCCGGGTGGGGAGGAGCTGCGTTGCCAGAATCCTCACAAGGGTAGTCTTACCTGCACCATTCTTACCAATGATCGCCACTATGCCATTCATGGAGATATTGAAGTTAATATTATCCAGGGCAAGAGTTTTACCCTCGTAATTCTTGGAAAGATTCCTTGCTATTATCTCCATAACTATACCTCCATGTGTCTGATCATAAAAATTATTCCCCCCTGCTCTTCATAAGTGAGGTGAATGAAGCAAGGAAACTCAGAACAGCGGAGATGATTACAGCGGTTTTGATTGCTGAAACATACTCTGCAGAGTTTATGAAACCTATACCCTTCATATAACCCGTGAACATGAGGTAAAGGGCACTCCTTGGAAGTGCACTTGAAATGATAAAGCTTGAGAGTACTATGCTAAGAATCTGGCCTGTGAACCTCATGGTACCCAGTATGCCTGATGCAAGGGAAAGCTCCTTTTTTCCAGCTGACCCCATGACGGAGTTTGTGTTTGGGGCAGTGAAAAGCCCAAAACCGGTTCCAATCACAGCAAGGGAGATGATAATATTCCATACGTTTGAGAGATCAAGGGCATAAAGAAGTATGAATCCCACTCCTATGATGCAAGTTCCAATGGCGGCTATCTCCCTTGAACCATAAAAATCGGAGAGCCTCCCGGACAGGGGTGATATTGCCACCATCAGGATTGGTTCAATGGAAAGTATGATGCCAGAATAGAAGGGACCTATGCCAAGCACTATCTGCAAATATATGGAAAATATGAAGACTATCGAGAATGTGCTGAGATAGTTGAGGAATGCTGATATGTTGGAAAATGTAAATGTTCTATTGTTCCTGAATATATTAATATCAATCAGGGGATGATCTTTCCTCCTCTCCACCATTATGAATATCATGAATAGCAATATACCAAAAAATATCAATGGTAATGTCTTAAAGAGACCGAAGATCTCGAATGTTGTAAGGAATGATGTTATGGATAATAGAGATCCGGAGAATAAAAACATACCCGAAAAATCTGGATTTGAACCCCTCACATTTTCAATCTCCTTCAGTGTGAACATTGAGATTATAAATGCTGAAGTGGCAATTAGGATATTTAAAAGGAATATTGACCTCCATCCATAGAGCTGTATTATGATGCCCCCGAGGAATGGGGCAAGTGTAAGTCCCAGATATACAGACATCGCGTTTATTCCAAGGGCACCTCCCCTATTTTTATCATATACATGTGTTATTATGGCAGTGGAATTCGTGCCCAAGAGCGCTCCACCCACGCCCCCTATAAATATGAAAAGAATTAGCTGGTAGATATTCTGTGAAATATAGATCAATATGGATGATATGATAAATAACAAAAAGCCCAGCCTCAGAAACGTGGGCCTTCCATAGATGTCGGATAATCTACCTAGTGTAATCATCAGTGAGGTGAGGGATATGAGAAATGAAACTGGTACAATTGTAACAAGATTGAAGCTTGCACTGAACTCACTTCCTATTCTTGGAACGGCGAATGTTATTACAGTGGATGTGAATGGTGTTATAAATGATGCGATTGAGGTTGTTAGAAGTATGAGCCTCCTGTTCATCCTCCTCTCAGAATTCTATGAATATTTTAAGCTTGCCGGTAAAATTTATTAAAATCCTTTTCAATGTAAATCCATGATAGATTCACATACGCATGTTCATCTCGCAAGTTATATGGATCTTGAAAATATGGCCATAGCAGGAATAGAGAAGCTTGTGTCCTGTACGGTGGGTTCACCCACAACAGTGAAGGGCCTTTTTGATGAGGCAAACAGCATTCTAAACGTTTACAGAAAGAATGCAAAGGCCAATGGCATAGAGCTCTACGCCGCTGTTGGTATGCATCCATTGAATATACCAGCAGACTGGAAGGAAGGTATTCGTATCATAGAGGAGTTCCTTTCCATGGAGAATGTTGTTGCAATAGGAGAGGTGGGCATTAACTCAGAGAGGTCCATAGAGGTGGATGTTTTCAGGGAGATGCTCAAGTTGGCAAAGAGCTATGATAAACCCGTGATAGTTCACACACCATTTACAGATAGGAAGGTGATTGTGAAGAAGGAGATTGATGTGATTGAAGGTGTTGGCATCTCCCCCGATCTTGTTGTCATAGATCACATCAATATGGATGTAATAGACATGGTAAGGGGAAAGGGATTGCACTACGGACTCACTGTAAGGGAGGGTAGATTGAAACCTGAGGATGTCTATAAAAATATTGAAATCTTTGAGGAGGGAATGCTGAACAGCGATCTCATAAACACGGGTCCAAGCGATGCACTCTCTGTGCCAAAGACCGTAAAATATCTGAGAGCAAATGGCGTCAGGGGAGATATAATAAGGAAAATCTCCTTCGAGAATGCAAGGAGATTCTTCGGAAAAATTTAATTAACAATTCACATTTTTAAATCTATGCTTGAAGGACTAGGGCAGTCTCTCAGGGAAACGATAAGGAAGATTACCAGGGCCTCCTATGTGGACAGGGAGATAGTGGATGATGTTGTGAGGGATATACAGAGGGCACTTTTAAAGAGTGACGTTAATGTTCAGCTGGCCCTGAGGATAAGTAAAAAGGTGCAGGACAGGGCACTGAATGAAAAACCTCCCGAGGGAATGAGCCCCAGAAATTATATAATAAGGATAATATATGAGGAACTTGTCTCCATACTTGGAAAGGGCAAGGAGATAAAGCTTGTCCCCCAGAAGATAATGCTCGTTGGACTCTACGGTCATGGTAAGACTACCACCGCTGGCAAGATTGCAAGGTTCTTTATGAGGAAGGGTCTGGCAGTACACCTTGTGGCATGCGATGTACACAGGCCAGCGGCAATGGAGCAGCTGGAACAGATTGGAGCTCAGCTCAATGTACCCGTTTTCTCAATGAGGGGTGAGAATGATGCCACAAGGATAGCAAAGGAATATCTAAAGATACACAGGGGGAATGAGGTGGCAATATTTGATACATCAGGAAGGCATGACCTTGAGGATTCACTGATACAGGAACTTAAGATTCTCAAGGAGATAATAAAACCGGATGAGATATTCCTCGTTCTGGATGCAACCATAGGCCAGATGGCAGGTAGACAGGCAAAGGCCTTCAATGAGGCTGTTGGAATAACGGGTGTAATCCTCACAAAGATGGATGGTACGGCAAAGGGTGGTGGTGCACTCAGTGCAGTTGCAGAAACTGGTGCTCCAATAGCATTCATAGGAACTGGGGAACACCTGGATGACATAGAGATATTTGACCCAAAGAGGTTCATTTCAAGGCTGCTCGGTCTGGGGGATCTTCAGACACTGCTGGAGACAGCGAAGGAACTTGAGATAGATGAAAAGGAGGCTGAGAAGACAGCTGAAAAACTACTCTCTGGAAAATTTAACCTGAAGGACATGTACGAGATATGGGAACAGGTATCAAAACCCGGAATACTCCAGAAGATTTTCAGCTCAATACCCACCTTCTCCCTACCTGGAGGGGAAAAACTTGATGATTCCTTCATGGAGAAATCTGAGGAGAAGCTGAAGAAATACAGGGTAATACTCGATTCAATGACCTACGAGGAGCTTGAGAATCCAGGCATAATAAAGGGGACGAGGATAGACAGGATAGCCAGGGGTTCCGGTACAAGACCTGAGGATGTAAGGGAGCTTCTCAAGGAGTTCAACAATATGGTGAATGCCATGAAGAATATGAAGGGAAACAGGAAGATGATGAGGTTACTGAAAAAACAGTTCGGCAAAGAGATGCCTGGTCTAGATGAGGAGAATCAGGGTTCCTGAGATAATTGTAAGTATGGTTACTGGAAGACCTACCTTTGAAAATGTTGTCCATGATATCTCAACACCCCATAAGGACGCTATTTCAAGAACAATTATGTTTGCAACGGCACCTATTATGGTGGCATTGCCCGCGAGTGTGGATGACATTGCAAGAAGCAGCCAGAATTTACCACCTGTGATTGGCGATATTAAAAGTACAGCTGGAACATTGCTCACAAGGTTTGAAACTATGGCAACGAATGTAACGTACCATAATGGTGAGGTGATCTGAAGACCAAGGGAATCGAATGCATACATCATTGATGATAGTATGCCAGAAAGAATTACACCCTCGAGAACTATAAAAAGACCAACAAAGAATAGTATGATTCCCCAGTCAATATCCTTTATTATCCTCCTTGGATCAACCTCGGATATGAAGGGTGAGAGAAAAAGGAGTATTGATGCCCCTATGAAGGGTATTATGGCTATATTCCTGGAGAAAAAGAAAGAAAATAATATAAGAATCATTGTAATGGATGCAGAATAGAATAGTTTATTATTCCTTATCATTTTTTTCTCAATGTCCGTTTTAAGTTCCCTTTTCATCTCACCCCTGTAGAAATAGTATATTATGAGTAATGAGATTGCAAGGGATACTATGGATACGGGGAGCATAAGAAGGAGATAATGGAAGAAGGGTATGGAGCTTTTAATGGCTATATAGGCGTTCTGGGGATTTCCTATCTCCGTTGCAACACTTCCTATGTTTGCAGAGAATATCTCGGATATGAGGAATGGTACAGGATCAAGACCATTCTCCTTTGTTATGCTCAATATTATTGGAGTAAAGAATAGAACAACGGCATCGTTTACAAACAGGGCAGATAGAAATGCTGTGGATATGGAAACAAAAAGAAAAAGCCTTCCGGAGGTCCTGCTTATCAGTACTATCCTTGATATTATCCACTCAAAGAATCCAGAAAACTGGAATATTGATACCATGGCCATCATGCCTATCAGGAGAAAAATTATGTTGAGGTCAATTGAAGAAAGAGCCTGCTCAACACTTACAACACCGAATATGATCATTAGGGAAGCACCGAATAATGCCGCAGTTGGTCTTGTTATCCTGCTTCCTTTTCTCCTCCTTATTGAGATAAGGGCGTATGTGATCAGGAATATTGCAAGTCCTGTGATAAGCATTGGATGTAGAATTAACTCGGTGTTAAATATTTTTCTTGGGAAAAAAATATAATTTTGAGAAACAATACAAAGGACCATGGATGAATGCAGATGGACCTGGAAGAGGTTCCTTGGAAGATACTATCTTAAATGCAATGACAGGGTCTTTTCAGTAATAGATCCAAGGAGGATATACACGGGCTCATACTGGGATGTTTTCCTACCCTTTATATCATTCTTCAAGGATCCAAAGGTATTGATCATAGGCCTCGGGGGTGGAACCACCATCTTCCAGGTAAGGTCACTCTTTAAGGATGTGCATATAGAGGCAGTGGACATTGATAAAAGGTCAATGGAGATGGCATCAAAATTTTTAGACATGAATAAAGAGATTGTTCACATAACAGATGGAAAGGATTTTGTGATCTCATGCAATGATAGATTCCATGTGGTAATACTGGATGCGTACGACAGGTATGGCATACCTGAACATTTTCTCAAGGAGGATTTTGTGTGTTCTGTGAAGAATATACTTTACCCGGATGGTTTTTTCATCACTAATTATGCACTAACATTGCAGGATAGGTTGAAATTGAAGAATTTTATTGAAACATTGCGGAGGAATTTTAAGGTATACAGGGTTGGTCCTACAATTATTGAAAATAACATGGTGATAGTTGCCTCCTCACATGATAAAGAGGAAATAGTTAAAAAAATACATGAAAATAATATTTTTCCCAGGAAACTTGTGAAAAAAATAATTAGCATGAGGGAAAATATTTAAAATGATTCTGCATTCCTATCCACATGGAAGGTTTTGTGAAACACTTCGATGAGGTAGAAGAGATTGAGATGGAGGGGGGAGCAAGGATTAGATGGCTAATAACTCACAAGAATGGTGCACAGAATTTTTCAATGAGACTTATAAACATACCCCCAAGGGGTGAGACACCCTCACATTCGCACGATTATGAGCATGAGATATTCATAGTTGAGGGAAAGGGTAATGTGAGGCTGGGGGATAGAGAGCTTCCCCTGAGGGAGGGCGATTTTATATTTATTCCACCAAATATATTCCACAGGATAAGATCTGAGGATGGAATGAAGATCATATGCGTGGTACCAATAAAGGCTGCAAAGCTTATACTGGGTGATTGAAATTGAGGATGATCTTCAGAAGGGTGGAGATAGAGGACATAATTATTGCCACCCTTGTTCTTGGCCTGGCCTTTGAAATTGCATTCTTCGGTTTTAAGAATACATTGACAAACTTCATATTCCTTTATGGTGTATCAATCATTGCTGTTTTAACAGGTTTTGTTGGCCATGAAATGCTCCACAAATATGCGGCTTTCAGGTACAATTATTTCGCTGAATTTAGAAGATGGAACCTTGGTCTCATCATTGCCCTCTCCACCAGCTTTTTGGGTATTGTTTTTGCTGCACCTGGGGCAACGAATATCTACGGCTATCTTGACAGGAAAACTAACGGTAAGATTGCTGCCAGTGGACCCCTTTACAATCTTATTCTTGGATCAATATTCATATCATTCTATTACCTGGGTTTTCCCTTCTCTGGCATATTCCTTTTCATAGGGACAATAAACGTATGGCTTGCATTCTTTAACCTATGGCCAATACCTCCACTGGATGGATCAAAGGTGATCACATGGAACATACCGGTTTACATAATTCTTCTGGCTACATCAGGTTTCCTTACCCTTAAGTTCATCTTTGGCCTTTGATTCAAGCTTCTTCAGGATTCCAAGAATTTTTTCCATGGATTCCACAAGCTCAATTATTTCGCTCTCTTCAAGTGATGAAAAGATCTGCATTATCCTCTCGTTCATCAATTTTTTTAATTCATTGCATTTAATCCTACCATCCTCTGTGAGCTCTACGTAGAATGCCCTCCTGTCCCTTCCCTTTACCCTCTTCACAAGACCCCTTCCCTCCAGGTCATCAATGGCAAATGTGATCAATGAGTTTGAGTAACCTGTGATCTCCGAAAGCTTCGTCAGAGTAATGCTTTTTTCATCCTGTATCTTTAGGAGTATGTACATCTCCGTAAGACCAAGATCCCTGTCGGTTTCAACCAACCTGAGTAAATCGCCCATGGTCCTCTTAAGATTAAAAAATTTTGTAACTATCTCATCTGTCTTCATTCTTCTTCATCCCCTCCTGCATATAATGCTCCTCATAGACATACCTCCCTCCCATAAGGGCAGAGAATATTGCCCCTAAAACGGTAAGTATGAGTGCTATATATATTGAGTATGTAAGTCCCTGCATGAAGGAAGGACCTATAACATTGGGCAGGAATGTGTTAGATTCAAGTGCATCCTTCAGTGATAGTGGCAATGAGGAGATTATTGATGGAGGAAGACCGCTGAGTGGATTCATGCCGAGGAATGCACCAAAAAGTATGCCTGAGGCTGGTATGGAGGATAGCATTGATATTAATTGTGGTGGTGCATTGAGGGAGGATAGCTTTTCAGCCATGGCACCTGGCAGATCCTGTGAGAATATAGTTATGGCTAGGGAGAAGAATATGGCCATGCTTATTGTGGAGGATATGTTATTTATTGTCATCCTCATACCGTTTGCAGATGCCCTGTCCCTTGAGGAAACAGCATTCATTATGGCCGTTGTATTTGGTGATGCAAATAGTCCACCTCCAACACCGTTTAGGAACATTATGAGCTCAAATTCCAGGAGATTAAAGTTGTAGGGTAGAAGTGTTAGAAGGAAAAGACTCAATGCAATTATCACCATTCCAGCGGTTGCAAAGATCCTTGCACCGTATTTATCGGTCAGTGCACCGCCTATTGGGCCGAATATCACCATCCCCAGCATCATTGGAAGCATATATACACCTGCCCAGAATGGGGTTTCCGTATATGAGTATCCATGCAATGGGAGGTATATCCCCTGCAACCATATGACCACAAGGAACATAACTGCACCCCTGCCCAGTCCAGAAAGGAAAAGGCTCAGGTTCCCGAAAGCGAATGGCCTTATCTTAAATAATGATAGATTGAAGAGAGGATATTCAGTTCTCCTCTCAAAATATATGAAGAGTATTATGAAAACTATCCCAAGAATGAATGATGATATCACCCATGGATTTTCCCAACCCATCTGTGAATTACCGTAGGGTTCCAGGGCATAGGTGAATCCAAGTGAAACAAGTATGAGAGAGAGTGCAAGCGTAACATTACCCCATATATCCATTGGTACCTTCTGCCTCTCAGTATTATCCTTCAGCTTGAATATTGACCACAGTGTACCTGCAAGCGCAAAGGGTATGTTAACAACAAAAACAAGATGCCAGTCAAAGCCAGCGAGAACTCCTCCCAGAATTAAACCCAGAAGTGATCCAACTATGAATGCCACCTGGTTTATACCAAGGGCCCTTCCCCTCTCATTCACAGGGAAGGCATCTGTTATGAGTGCTGTGCTATTCACCATCAGAAATCCTCCCCCCACCGCCTGGACCATCCTGAATACTATCAATAAAAGGGCACCTGTGTTTCCAGTGTTCCCTGGTACTATGGACAATAGTATTGATGCTATCGTGAATATTATAAAGCCCCAGGTGTACATTCTTACCCTTCCAAGCATATCGCTTATCCTTCCGAATGTAACGAGTATGGTGGCTAGGACTATTGAATAACCCATGAGTATCCACAGGAGGTATGTGAACTCACCAGGAGCGAATGGATCTATACCTAGACCCCTGAATATTGTGGGAAGAGTTACCATTACTATGTTCATGTTTATGGATGCCATAAGTGCACCAAACATGGTATTTGTGAGTACAGTATACTTATATTGCATGCGGTTGCAGAAATGTTTCAATTATAAAAATTTTAGTTTTGTAAGTTCACTTTATGCATGGATTTCTTCCAAAAAAAAAATTCTCTTTTTAAAAGAATTATCATCTTTCCCTTACGAGGAATATTAATGGCAGGAATGCAAGTACAAAGATTCCAAGGAAAAACCAGCCCAGAGTATAGGAGAATTTCTCCGAGATGAATGTGAAGGCAAAGGGTGCCACAGAACCCACCGATATCTGTATTGAGTTGATAAGACCTATGGAGAGTGGTATCATGTTCTCAGGTATCTCCTTGTAAAGGGAGGGTATGGCATAGAGTATTGAGAATATCCCCACAGCAAATATTCCAAGGAAAATTGTTGAGAACATTATTAAATAGGCATTTTGGAATGGAATTGTTGAGATTATTATGGACGATGATATTGCCATTATTGAAAGTAGGAGCCTTCCACGGCCGAATCTGTCAAGGAAATGCCCACCAAGAGGACCCCCAATTACACCTGTGAAAAGTATCATGGATGATATATAGCCGGCGAATACCTGGGGTATTCCCTTCTCCTTTATGAGATATGGATCAAGAAGTTGTGCGGTTGCAAAATATGTACCCCAGAAACCAGCGAGTGAAAGACCAAGAAATATTATGTTCCTGTTCAGTAAAATCTTTAGAAGGTCGCTCCTTTCACCTCCCCTTGCATCTGGAAGTGTGAGATGGTTTTCTATTGTAATAATTATACCAATTATCCCGGATATTATGAGTGATTCCCTCCATCCAACCATACCTGCGAATATTCCGAAGGTGGCTACGGAAAGACCTGCACCTAGGTTGAATGCTGCATTGTACAGACCCATTGATAAACCCCTGTTCCTTTCTGAGAAGAGGTTCTTAAGTATGCCTATGGCGGGTGAGAAATAGAATGCTGCACCTGCACCTACCATAAACCTGAACAAAAGTAAAGAATATAGGTTCCATGAAAGCCCAGAAAGGATTGTTGATATTGATAAAAGATACATTCCTGCCATTGCTGTCCTCTTAGGACCTATACTAGCGGATATTATTCCAGCGGGTATCTGGAATATGCCTGCCCCCAGGAGGAAGAATGCGGGGACAAGCCCCAGCACAGAGAGCTGAATGCCCAGGGTGGCTGAGATCATCAGGAACAATGGTGATATATTGTACCAGTTTATGGCGTAAATGGCCCTCGAGAAAATTATTGAGATTATGTTGAATGATCTTCCACGCATCTTATATTTACCTCCTAGACTTTTCTCATATCCTCAGTTACCACTGGTGAACCAATGGCTATAACTTTTCCATTTTTTACATTGATCATGCTTATTGTTGCATATTTTATGAATATACCGTAGCTCTCATTCTCGCCCAGTGATAGAAAATGAGCAATTAGTACCCTGATTGGGAATGCGTGTGAAATAAGGAGAACATTACCTTCATACTCTTCAATTACAGATAGCATCCTTTTCTCAATTCTTTCCCAGGGTTCAATCTCAGGGGAAAGGTATGTGAAATCAGGCACATTTTCCAATGGCTGACCATTTAATTTTCCAAAACCTATCTCCCTTAGCCTCTCATCTATGGCATATCCATTACCCAGGGATTCTGATATTATCTCAGCCGTTTCCCTTGCCCTCCTAATGGGGCTTGAAAGGATACTATCTATCCTTATCTTCCTAAGCTCTTCTGCAGCCTTATTTACCTGTATTCTTCCCTTATCTGTCAGTGGATATTTATCGAGGTCATCCGACACTATATTCAGAGTATTTGAATAACTCTCTCCATGCCTTACCAGGATTGCTAGTTTTATCATTATCACCTTTAAAAGATTTTATGGTATTAACATTATCGATCTTTACATGAGGGTATTTAGATATCCTTTATTCAGGAATCCTACTTACCATCTTTTGACTTGTCTTCACATGATTGCCCTTTCACCCCTTCATAGGTCTTGATAAATTAATTTTCTTATGTGTTATATGCACCTTTAAGACACTTGCATATTTTAAGACCGCAGTGAATATTTCTTCCATGCTCTATTCCTGTTGATGACATACCTAAAGGTCTTCCTGAAATTAAAAAATTAATTTTTCTAAAAGGATTACCACTGAGCTTTCCAGGAAAAATTTTTTAATAAAGATCACTTTAAAGTGATGAAAGCCACCGTAGCTCAGTAGGTAGAGCGGCTGACTTGTAATCAGCAGGTCGGGGGTCCGATTCCCTCCGGTGGCTCTTTAACTAGGGGAATGAATCCCTGAATATGTTTTTGTCCATTGTTCTAACATCCCTTATGATAGGAGTGAAATCCATCATCGGGAGTATATCCCTGTCAATATCTATACCCGGGGCGATCTCTTCAAGCATAATACCATCATTTGTTAGTGAGAATACTGCCCTTTCCGTTATATATTTTATTTTCTTTTTCTCCATCAGAGCAACCTTACCATTGAAGAATATCTCCTTTACCCTGTTTACAAACTTTTTAACATCCCCTTCCCTCTCTATTACAATATTACCTTCCCTCACAGTTATATCACTCTTCCCCCCTGTGAAGCCACCTGCAAAATATATCCTTGAAATGCCATTTGATATATCCGTGAAACCTCCAGGGCCTGGTATCCTCCAATCAAGAACTGAAGGGTTAACATTGCCTTCGGAATCAACCTGGAGGAATCCAAGTGAGGCGGCATCCGCTATGCCACCCTCATAGATTGAAAACTGGTCAGCCTGCGGTATTACTGCAAATGGTGATATTGCTGCACCAAAGTCATTTCCAGCAAGTGCAATTCCTCCCCATGGACCGGATTCAACAGTTGTATAAACACTCCCATTTATACCAAGCCTCTCAAGGATTGGTCCTATCTCCGAAGGTATCCCTGTACCGAGGTTCACTATTATTGGTCTCCCTAATTCCTTTATAAGGGAGTTTAATTCCATGGAAAGCCTCCTCCTTATGATCTCTCTCCCATCAAGTTTTCCAGAAGTTCTCTTTGTTTCAAGTCTTTCAGGTATTATTTCCCCGGATACCCTGGGATCGTAATAAAATGTGGCAGCCTGGGGATGCGTACCTTCTTCTGAGATAACAACATAATCAACTATGGGCCCGGGCACATGAACCTCCTTTGGTGGTATTGTACCTGTCTTCACTATGGCCTCCACCTGTGCAAACACCTTCCCCTGATCTGGCATGGCCTTGGCGGACATGGCAACAGGGAGTGTGGCACCGTATATGGCCTCCCTCCTCATGGTAATGTTTCCAATGGTATCCGCATATGAACCCCTTATGAAGGAATATCTTGGCTTAGGTGCCCTGTAAAAAAGGTATTCCTCTCCATCGATGTAAAGTATATCCACCCTGCACCTCTTCTCCCTCCTTGCCTTCTCATTAAGGAATGAACCTGAATTTCTCGGATCATGGAATGTTCCTAGACCAATCCTTGTCATTACTCCTGGCCTTCCAGCTGCCATCTCCCTGAAAATGGATGTTGCTATACCTATGCTGAATGAATATGCCTCAAAGAATTCCTCATAAACCATTCTCTGAAGGTATTCTGATCTGTAGAGGTATGGCAGGAGCATCCCTGATATGAATCCACTATCACCATTTTCATACATATCCCTTGCAATGACATCCAGGCCTGTTCCCGGAACTCCAGGGAATGATTCAATCTCAATGAAGAGCTCCCTTGGTCTTCCAAATTTCTTATAGGTCTCGTAGAGAGAATACATTAGGAGAAGGGGTGTCACGGAATTATTAAAACCTGCTATTGCAATCGTTGATTTATCCTCAATCTCAAGAAATTTTTCCTCAAGACCCTTCCTGTCAAGAATCATCATTGGATATCCATATCAAAATTTTTTATTAAACGTTTTTCCTGGAGAATATCTCCATAGTTTCATTGTAAAGATCATCCAGCGTATTCCTTTTTATTGATTCCCTTATTCTTTCCATGAATCTCATCATGAACCTTATGTTGTGCACGGTGAGAAGATATAGCCCCAGGAGTTCATTCTCCTTCATCAGGTGGTGTAAATAGGCCCTTGTATAGTTCCTGCAGGCAGGGCAATCGCATCCATCATCCAGGGGAATCATCTGATCCCTGTATCTTGATTTCCTAATATCCAGAGGACCTTCACTGGTGAATGCAATACCGTGCCTTGCATTCCTTGTTGGAAATACAGAATCGAATATGTCTATGCCTAGCATGACACCTCTCAGTACATCAAGGGGGGATCCTAGCCCCATGAAATACCTGGGCTTTCCATCAGGTAGAAGGGGTAAGGACATTTCAAGTATTTCATACATGAGTGACCTGGGCTCACCTATGGATAGACCACCTACTGCAAAACCTTCAAAATCAATGGATGTTATCTGTGATGCACTCTTTTCCCTGAGCTCAGGATAAACGCCACCCTGTACTATACCGAATGCTATTCCCCTTCTCTTTTCCCTGAACTCCCTTGCCCATCTTGTTGTGAGTTCAACAGCCTTCTCTACGCTCCTTTTACTTTTTCCATAGGGTATGCAGTAATCAAGGGCCATGGCTATATCCGAACCTATTGAATCCTGTATCTCGGCGCTCATACCAGGAGTGAGGAGGACCTTAACACCATCGGAAGGTGACCTGAAGTATATGCCATTCTCCCTTACACCTATGAGAAAATGCTCTTTGAGTATCTGAAAACCCCCACTATCCGTGAATATGGGTCTCTTAAACCCCATGAAATTGTGTATGCCTCCATGCTTCCCTATCACATCAAGGCCTGGCCTGAAATATAGGTGGAGTGAGTTGGATATGATCATACTTACACCAAGTTTTTCAAGTTCCCATCCGGGTACTGTCTTAACTGTACCCTTTGTGGCCACGGGCATGAAAACAGGTGTTTCCACCTCACCGTGGGGCAATCTAAGAATTCCATACCTTGCCCTACCATTCCTTGCCATTATGCTGAATATTTCATCCTGCATATGTGATCCTCAGCACGGTTGCATTTAGGTCGTAATAAGCAATGACAGTATAATTTCCATAGGAGGATATATCGAAGGTGAAATTCAAGGACTGGTTGGGTTTAACCATTATTGAATCATTGACCACCGTACCGTTGTAGCTGTAATTAATATAACTGCCCTTTATCAATTTAACGTAAATGGTGTTATTACCGGAATATACCAGTTTTTCATTGAGGACTGGTTTATTGGTGAATATTTTACCTGGAATCCACCTCAGGTATGTTGAGTTTGAAAATACCGTCAGTGTGATATTGACATGCCTTGTGAAGTGTGATAGGACTGTGCTGAATGTAATGTTCAGATATGCATTCTTCATGGGTATTGTAGAATTTGTTGGATAGATGGTAAATGGAACAATCACACCCGAACCGGTGGAAATATTCGCAATATTACCAATGTTTGATATGAGGTAATCATTGCTTTTCTGTGAAACTGTAATGTTTATCATCTTATTTCCAGTGTTGTTAAGGAATATTGTTCCATTTATGTAATTTATGTCCCCAAGCACCAGGTAGTTGTAAGATAAACTCTCATGTACAGTAAAACTCTCCGTGAGCTCATACTGTGCTATGGGAACTGGAACAAATGTTACCGCTATTAGGAGGATTGCAGCAATGCCTATCATATATCCTTTCTTTGATACCCTTGATACATCGTTGAGTGATGGTGGATGTGAAAGCCCGAGGACAAGAACAAAGAGTGCGAAGAGGAGCCAGCCTAGATAGAAGAATCCCATGAGGAAAAGGAATGCAAGGAATGCATAGCTAAGGTATCTTGATTTTTCTCCGAGTATTGCCCTTGCTATATGGCCACCATCCAGCTGACCTATTGGCAGAAGATTTATTGCTGTTACTACAAATCCAACCCATGCGGCAAAGGCTGTTGGAAACATATAGGATGGTGAGGCCACAAAGAAGTTTATTAAATAATATATGATGGGTGGAAAGATCTCTGTAATGAAGAGAGAATCCTGGACAACCGGATGGTAAATGGATCCAAGATAATTGCCAAGAAATGCTATGGGTATTGCAACAAGAAAACCCACTATGGGTCCGGAGGCACCAATCTCCAGGAGTGCCTTCCTGTCAGGTATTGGCTCCCTGATTGAAATGAAAGCACCAAGAGTACCTATTATGGATGGTGCAGGAATGAAGAAAGGCAGTGATGCCCTTACATCATTCCTCTTGGCTGCAAAGTAATGCCCGAGCTCATGCAATCCAAGAATTAGTAAGAGTGGTGCTGCAAAGAAAAGTGCACCACCTGCAATGGCCCTGATGGAAAGCCAGTTTATGTTGAAATAACCGGCATAATCCATGGCACCTGCAAGTACAGTGGATATGAGTGTGGCAATGAGAAGTATGACATTTACATATATGCCCCTGAACCTCTGGGGTGGTAGCCTTATCACCTGTATCAGATATTCACCCTTCCTTCCAGAAAGTGTGGGTACATAACCATCCTTCTTAAGGGATTTCCAGAGATCCCTGAATTCCTTCTCCACCATCTCCTTCTGCTCTGGTAGAACCACATGAAATTCAATGTACTCCGGAAATACCTTGGTCTCATAAACATAAAAATGCTTCTTTACCTGCGACTCTATATCCTGAATTGTTAGATTATTCATCCCAGAACACTCTCTATGGCCTTCAATATCTCCTTTGGATCGGAGTTCTCCAGTATAAGTATATTTTTATTAATTTTTCCACTTAAATTTAATCTTTCCAGTATCCTGAGTGATGTGTTATCAACTATTACCCCAATATTCTTTCCATATATGAAGAATATCGATTCCTTTTCCTTCAGTTTCCTCAGTGATTTCATCACAAGGGAATCATCCATCTCACCGTAATACAACTTTACATTATTTTTAACGATTGGCCTGGATATTATCCTGTCAATCTCAAGTGAGATGATTGTTTCCTCATACCTCTCCTTTATCTTATTCAGGTATTTCCATTCCTCGAAGAACCTCTTTGAGGCCCTGGGCAGTTCTTCTGGGGATACCCTGAGTATGGATGATGCCTCATGGAGTATGTTCTCATTCTCATGAACTATCCTCAGTGCACCCTCACCCGATGAAAAGACCAGCCTTGATACACCATCCTGTATCCTCTCTTCCTTCAGTATCTTTATGAATCCTATCTCACCTGTCCTGGCCACATGTGTTCCACCGCATCCCTCGGCATCATAGTCACCTATCTTTACCACCCTGATTACCTTCCCAGGGGGTATACCACCCTCGTATAGCTTGAATCCGTAGATCTTCTCAGCATCGTTCCTGTCCATCCATGAGCTCTCTACCTGTACATTTTCAGTAATAACCCTGAGTGCCTCTCTCTCAATCTCCATTATCTCCTCCCTGCTTATCTTCTTATAGTGTGTTATATCCAGCCTTGATAGAAATTCATCCTTCTGGGCTCCTGCCTGCCATACATGCTTGCCAAGTACCTTCCTGCAGCTGTAGAGGAGTATATGCGTTGCAGTATGGTTCTTCATCAGACTGTACCTCCTCTCCCAGTCAATGATCCCGTGTACTTCTTTACAATCTATCCTTCCATCTATGCTGTGCACTATAACCTCCCCATACTTTTTTACACCCTTTACCCTGATCCTCTTATCACCGCATATCAGATAGCCCGTATCACCCGGCTGTCCTCCACCCTCTGGATAAAAGCATGTCCTGTCCAGAATAACAATCCCTTCCTCAGAGTGTATAACATTTGCATCGAACTCCTTCATGTAGGGATCCCTGTAGTAAAGTGCCTCCGTGGGTGGGAAATTTAGGGCAACATTCTCCTCCTTCTCCAGCTCCTGCCTCTCGTGCCTTGATGCAACAAGAGACCTGAAGTTATCTGGTATTTTGATTTCAATACCCTTGGACATGGCCCTCTCGGCCACGAGCTCGGGCTGTATACCGTGCGTATCGTAAAGCTCAATGAGATCCTCCACACCTATCTTCCTCTCCTTCAGCAGCCTGTCCACTATCGCCATACCCTTTTCCATGGTCTCCCTGTACCTTTCATGCTCTACCTTCATTATATCCAATATTATGGGTAGCATCTGCGGGTCTAGCTGCCTTGAGAATTTGTTGAACTGGAATCTTATTATCTCGTCCATCCTATCCTGTATGCCAAGGTCCTCGAGCACCCTGAAGAATCTCCTTATTATCATCCTTGCGAGGTACCCTGCCTTTGAATTTGATGGGACAATGCCATCGTTCAGCATAAATATTAATGTCCTTGTATGATCAGCAATCACGTGTACCTTCCTTAGAATCTCTATGAAAGAGACAGTTTCCCTATCGAATAACCTTCTCAGTTCATCCTCAAGATTTTCCTTGTTCTCTATGGAAACAAATCCCTTTACTATTTCATTGTAGTTTTCAGGCTTTTTAATACCCTTCATTGAAAATATAAGATCGATGGTATCACCATATATGGAATCAAAGACGGATGGCAATGCCATGGATGACCAGACAAACCTTTCCAGGCCATAGCCCGTGTCAACCACCTTGAGGGGCATTGGTACGAACCTTTTACCCTCTATTTCAATATCACCTGAAGGATCCTCCTTGAACTCCATGAAGACGAGTGTTGCAAGCTCTAGACCTGCAACTATCACCTCCACAGCATAACCACCATTTCCACCCCCTATCCATGGCTTCTCCTTGAATGTTACCAGATCTGGGTCAACACCAAGGGACTTGAGGAATTCAAGTGAATATTCCACAGTTTCATCCTTCCAGTACTTGTAATCATCCGGGTAGTTGAATGCATGATGCCCGAGCATGATGAAGCTTGTAAGATGCCTTCCAGTTTTCCCAACATCATCAATATCCACCATCCTTATGCAGGGCTGCGGGACCACGAGGGGATTTGCAGGGGGTGGCACCTGCCCTGATGTGACATGTGGCTGGAAATCATATATTGATGCATTTACAAGGAATACATCCTTCCTCCACCTTGCAACAACAGGGTACCTGTTTATCACGGTGTGTCCCCTCTCCTCAAAAAACCTGAGGAAGTGATCCATCATCTCATAAAAGCTGAGGCTTCTGTTCATAACAGGTCTGTCCATGAATGTGTATGGATCGCATGGGAATTCGCCGCAGGTTTCCCTCTCCCGCCTTGACCAGAACCTTGCACCGCATTTCTTACAGACCCTTCTTTCAAATCCGTTCCTGTGGAATGCATCGAGGTCTAAGGGATCTTTGTTCATTGCTTTTGTGATTATATGAAAGTTCATAAACCTTTTCACATAATACCATATGATGGAATTTGAGAAAAAATTCAGGGAGATGCTGGAAAGGATGGGCGTGGAAAAGCTCTATCCTCCCCAGAAGGAATCCATTGAGAAGATAATGCAGGGGAGGAGCCTGGTGGTATCCATACCCACCGCAAGTGGAAAGACCTTGATCGCCTATGCTGCAATACTCAGGGCCCTTTCCCTCAATATGAGGGCAATCTATGTTGTTCCATTGAGGGCCCTGGCAGTTGAAAAGTATGATGAGCTCCAGGATCTTTTAGGAGATGAATACAAGATCATGCTCTCAATGGGTGATTATGATTCACCAGCAAAGGAATTGAAGGAGGCGGATGTTGTTGTTGCTGTTTACGAAAAGATTGATTCCATACTTAGGCATGACCCAGATTACCTATATTCTGTTGGTGTCATGGTTGTTGATGAGATACACATGTTACAGGATGTGGAGAGGGGACCCACCCTTGAGATGGTACTCACAAGGATGAAGTTCATAAAGAATAGCCTTCAGCTGGTAGCTCTATCCGCAACCATCAAAAATTACAGGGAGATTGCGGAATGGCTTGATGCAGACTTTGTATACAGCGAATTCAGGCCAGTACCACTTAGGATAGGCATATACCACGATGGTATGCTTGAATTCCAGGATGGGGACATGGAGTTCGTGAAGGAGGATAAGCTGAGGATTGGAAATCTCGTGAGGAGATCCCTGGAGAATGGGGGTCAGGTCCTCATATTCGTTAACAGGAGGAGCTATGCCGAATCACTTGCTGAAAAACTGAGGGACATCACCATGGATTACACAGAGGAATTTGAATTACCCCGGTCCATAGATGAGGAGAAGAACATATACGATGATAAGATCATAGAGAATGCAAGGCATGGTGTATGCTTTCACCATGCGGGTCTATCAAATGCGCAGAGAAGGTTTGTTGAGACAAAATTCAAGGAGAGGAAGATAAAATGTCTCGTTGCAACACCAACACTTGCTGCAGGTGTTAACCTACCAGCAAGGACGGTGATCGTTAGGGATATAACAAGGTATTCTGAGGAAGGGAGTGTACCAATACCAGCATTCGAGATAAAGCAGATGCTGGGAAGGGCAGGCAGGCCAAGATATGATGTTTATGGCGAGGGCATAGTTGTATCGAGGAAGGGATATGTTGATTTTGATGAACTCCTTGAGATAGATGACATAACATCCAGGCTTGACAATATGAATGCATTCAGGATACATATGCTGGGTATAATTGCCTCGGAGATCGTTGATGATGAGGAGGGTCTTTTAAAATTCTTTGAAAATACCTTCCTTTATCACAGGGGGTACGCTGATCTTAAATACCTTGTAAAGGACACTCTATCATTCCTTGAGGATGAGGAGCTCGTTACTACCTTCAGGAAGCTGAGAACCACTAAGTTTGGAAAGATGGTTTCTGATCTTTATCTTGATCCACTTACAGGTATATCCTTCAGGAATTCATTCTCACTACCATACAGTGATCTCTATGCGCTCTATGTGATATCCTCCTCAAGCGAGATGATACCGCTCAGTTCAAGGGATGAGGATTTTCCAGTACCTGATCATCCTGGATTTCAGGAGATGGATGGTGATGCTTACAAAACAGCACTAATGCTCAGCGACTGGGCTGATGAGGAGGACATAAACGATATAATTACAAAGTATGGCATAGGGCCGGGGGATGTTCATATGAGGGTGGAGATAGCCGACTGGCTCCTCTATTCATATTCAAGGATTGCCTATATGCTTAATTCTCCACACGCTCCAAAGATTGAGATACTTTGGAAAAGGGTGAAGTACGGTGTAAGACCTGAGCTCCTTGACCTCATAGAGCTGAGGGGCGTGGGAAGGGTACGCGCGAGAAGACTCTACAATTTTGGATATAGAACGATTGAGGATATAGCGAATGCAGATCCTGAAAAGATTGCAAAAATACCTGGTATAGGTGAAAAGATCTCATTATCCATAGTGGAAGAGGCAAATTTATTGAGGTCCAGGAAAAAAATATTTAAATACAGAATGTTATAACAAAGTGATGGATAAAAACACGACCCTGTGGAAAGTGGGGATCATCGGTGAAAGGGGAGTTGGAAAGACGTCCCTTATAAGTAGATTTGTTTTTGGAGTATTCCCACCCAATGAAAATGAGGACCTATCCCTTCAGCTGGTCAGGAAGAAGGTGAACTGTACACAGAAAAACCTTGAGGTACTTCTGCAGGAGATGGATCCTTCTAACCTTTCACCAAAGAAGATAGAGAATTCAAAGGCCGTTATACTTGTGAGCGACGTAACAAGGATGGCTTCACTTGATGCCGTGGAGAGGCTTGGAAAAAAGGTTCTGGATATTAATCCCAGGATAAACGTTGTAATTGTGGGTAACAAATCTGATCTGAAATACATGGCTGAATTCTGGATGGAGGAGATAAAATGTGTTTCAGAGGATTTGAATGCACTACTTTATGGTGTCGTGAGCGCCAAAACTGGAGAAAATGTTGAGGAAGGCTTTACATATATGTGCAGGAAGATAGTGAAAGGTACCACATTAATATGAGATTCAACCTTAAGAATGGAAGGATATTTTTTAGGGACAGATCCCTGAGAAATTCACTCATAAATGAAGGATACAGTGTAACAGGAAAAAAGGATTTCTATCTGGACCCACTGGAGGCACTATACCTTGTTAGGGAGAGGGGTGCGGTTCTAGTTTATGAGGGGACAGAATTACCATCTTCGGAACTGGATAGGATCCTGGGTGTTGATAGAAGGAAATATGCAGTTTACAGGGATCTGAGGAAAAGGGGCTATTCCATTGGACCTGATCTTTACCTGAGGAGAGAGAATGTTGCTGTTAAGATTTTTTCACCGAGGGATAAACTTGATAATGTAAAACTTTCAGATTTTCTTGCTGCCATAGTGGATGATGACCTTGACTGCACATATTTTATGGTAAAGTGCGTTGATGTTTCGGGGGAATTCAATGGATTTGATGACTATTTCGGCGAGGGTGTTGGAGAGTTTAGTGATCAGGAGAAAAAGAATCTCCATGATGATCTTGTGAAAAGGGGATGCAGGGTAAAGTCAGGTCTTAAATTTGGTACAGAATTCATCGCCTATGTGAAAAGGGATGAGGTTCATTCAAGGTACATGGTGAAGATACTGAGGAGCGGCATGGAGTGGATAGAGATAGCAGGGCTTGCAAGGGTGGCTCACGGTGTTAAAAAGGTTCTGCTCCTGGCATTGCCAGGGCCTGACTTTCTCTATTTTTCAATCACATGGTTCAGGCCATGACCTCCTCCCATCATTTAAATGATTGTATACATTCAGTATGCCCTGATAGAATGTTGTGTTTAGGAATCAGCTCAAATATTTCTCCATCAGATATGCATTCCTGGAGCCCCTGTATTTGATAATGTAGTAATTTTCAATGAGCCTCACCCTCCTGTATCCGAGCTTTTCATAGAATGCTATCGCCCTGAAATTTTTCTCCCTCACCTCAAGCACCACCTTTTTCTTCCCACTTTCCCTGCAAATTTTTTCCATGGATTCCATGAGTGCCCTCCCTATACCCTTACCCTTTTCTCCAGGTAGCACGCCTATCGATTCAACATGGCAGGAATCATCCTCGAAGAAGAATGATATGTATCCCTTATCATCGAATATTAGAGTGATGGAACTGTTCAGCATCTCCCTGATCTCCTCATCCATATATGAAAATCTACCGAATAACCTCTTCTCAATCCTCTTGATTATATCGAAGTCCTTTATTGTTCCTTCCCTTATCATCCTTTCACTGATAAGCATTCTATGGATATAATATTTCATAGAAAATTTTTTTAAATTTGAAGACATTGCAATACACATGGAAAAACCCCTTGAGAATTATTGCATCTACCACAGGGAGGGAAAATGCTATTTCATTGTTTCCAAGCCAAGCAAATGCAGGCTATGCTTTAACTTCGTATCATTTGAACCAAAGGTAAGGTCAAAGTACAGGATTTCAAAGGAGTATGTTACACTTTATGACATAATAAAGGAGGATAAAACATTCAGGGCCCTTTTCCCCGAGGAGGGGGACAGGGTACAGACAACCCTTGGATTTTAAGAAATTCTTGGATAGATGAACTGCCAGAGTATTAGGAATAGGACTATCAATGAAAGTGATATGGTGATTATTGAGGCAATTCTCTCAGGCTTTAACATCTTATATCTCTCAAATATGCTGGATAGGAGATCCCTGAGTACATAGCCACCATCAAGGGGTAGTAATGGTAGTGCATTGGTAAGGCCCAGCATCAGGTTTATCCAGAATATCCAGTAAAATATGTTTGCAAGGGGCCAGAATATGAGGGGTGAAAATGGTACAGAGTATACGCTCTGGAAATATGCTGGAAATGGTGAAAGCCCTATGAATGGGAGAGTTATGAGGAATATGAATCCCTGGAAGAGACCATATGAGAATGGGTAGGAGACCATTGATATCATGGCCTTAGGATCCGAAACTGTCATATTCATATATACCATTGAAACACCCAGGAACCCCTTCCCCTTATAGGATTCGCTGTTGTAATTTGGTGCATAACTCTGGTAGAATTTGTATTTATCCATTAGTGTAACGTTGTAATAATAGTTCTTTCCATCCTTCAGAAAATGGAGGAATATTTTCTGTCCAGCTGATGTGTTCTCCATGAATGAGTTGAAGAATGAGTAGTTCCTCATAATGATGTTGTTCACTGATATCAATATCTCCCCTGGCCTGATTCCAGAAATGTATGCAGGGCTGCCGCTGAAAACACTGTTTACCCAGAGACCTGAGATTGTCTGAACGGTCATATATGATGAATCCCTTATGATTTCCACGCTTACATTTTTTCCAGGATTAATCCTCATGTAGTTTATCATGCCTGCGGATACGTTTACACCATCTATTGATAGTATCAGATCCCCTTGTCTGATGGATTGATTATCCGAGTATGTAACCAGTGCCCCGGATGATGGTGATGAAACTGTTGAAAGCATCAGAAGGAATACCGCAAGGAATGCAAAGGCGGCAATTATGTTTGTTGATGGACCAGAGGAAAAGACCCTCATCCTGACAGACTTCTTACTCTGGGAGAGCTTCTCCTCATCCGGTTCAACGAATGCGCCAACAGGTATTATGAAGAGGAGTACCCCCATGGACCTTATGCCTATGCCATTGTTTGCACTCTGTATGCCATGTGAAAGCTCATGTATGATTACAGCAAAAACTATTGCCACTATGCCGTATGTGATGGGGATGAAGGGGTTTATACCTGGAAGCCCAAGGGCAGCCAGGGGAGAGGGTGCAAGTGATTTTGGTATACCAAGAACCAGTACGGCTTCCCAGAGAAGTATTCCCAGGGTAAAAATCATGAAAACAATGGTGATTGCAATGGAAATATCTCCATAGAACCTCCAGAATGATCTCTTGCCCCATTTCTCTATTATCTCCCTGCCCCTTGTTGTGCTCAGCATAATGGCAGGTCCGTACGGTCTTATCCTCTTATAATTCCTCCTTGCTATAAAGAGTACAATTATGGACCAGAACAAAAAAATTAAAAGTATTATTGTAAGCCAGGGCATGATCAGAGGTAACCTATCTTCCTCAGCTCTTCCTTAAGCTTGTTCACTGCCTCGAGTATCTCCTCTTCCTTCTTAGCGCCCGTGCATACTACCTTTCCAGAACCGAAGAGTAGAAGAACCACCTTTGGTTCCTCCACCCTGTATACAAGACCCGGGAATTGCTCAGGTTCATACTCAACATTCTCCAGTCCAAGGCTCATGGCTATGTCCGTGAGGTTAAGGTCCACGCCCAGGTCATAGACAGCCACTATATTCTGAACTATTATCTCAGGATTTTCATAAACATCTATGCCAGCCTTCCTTAGCTTCTGGAGAATTGTATCTATGGTCTGGTGCACAGCTCCAATATCCTTTGCACCAGTGCAGTTTACCTTTCCGCTTCTGAATATGAGTACAGCAGTTTTTGGAATATGCAGCCTGTATATGAGTCCTGGGAACTGGTCAGGTTCATACTCAGATCCATCCAGAACTATGGCAATCCTACTTAGATCTAATTTATCTGCAATGGTTGTTGATGCAACTATGTTTTCAATGGTAACCCTATCATCACCCATAAACTTCACCTTAAAAGTGTATTTAAATATAGTATTAATATTTATTGATTTCTGAATTCTTTTTTTGTATTCATTCCTTTACCCATAGCTGGTAGATTAGCGAACCCCCATACCTGCTTCCAAATTTTTTAAGTTTTAGTCCACTCTCATTGAATATTTTTTTAATTTCACCTGTGCTCGGATATTCTATGTATGTGTAAAAAAGTGTGAAATATTCGTGTATGAGCCTTCCCCTGGTGACAATGATTGAGGAAAATATTGGAAATATTAATATATATAGATAAAAAAAGAATTTAAGTATTGCATTGTCAGGTTTCCCTATATCAACAAGGAGGAAAATGCCACCCTTCTTCAGCACCCTTGATATCTCCCTTGCGGCCTTCTCATGTGATATTGCATCTCTGAATGAGAATGCACATGTTATGAGATCGAATGTGGAATCGCCGAAGGGCATATCCTCAAATTTCCCAAGTATCCTTTCACCATTCGATGAATTAATTTTCAGCAGGGATAATGAGGGATCCATGAGGAATACCTTTTCAGCCCTTATCCTGCCTGTCACCATCTTTGCCATATTTCCAGGACCTGTTCCAGCATCAAGGTAGTATGAACAGTCTTTCAGATTTTCTATGCCTTCATTCCTTATCTCAGTATCATTACCTAGACTCATTATCCTGTTCATTCTTTCATAGTAGGGCATGAGCCTTTCAAGGCTCTCCTCAAGATCCCTCCACCTTTCATCCTTCATCTGAAGATTTTTCCTCCCCCATAGATCCTTGGCATCTTCTCCTGTTGGCCAATGACATAGTAGTCCTCTGTAACTGCTATATCCTGTTCAAAATCTAGGAGTATAATGCTGGAGGATATATCGGATACATTTGCAGGATATTTACCCATATTGGAATACACCTGGACCTTCGCACCAGGGTAAAGATCATCCTTTACAGCCTGGCTCTTCTTCACCCTTACCCTAATTGATGAGGATGTGGTGAACCTTTCGTGGGATGCAAGTATTGATCCCCTCTCCACATCCTCGGGTTCAACTCCCCTCAGCGCAAGACCTACCCTGGCGCCAACGGGTGCACTTTCAACATCAACATCCTGCATCTGTATGCTCTTTATCTCAGTACTTTTCTGACCTGGGAATATCCTTAGTTCCTGGTGTTTCTTAATATTCCCTGACTTCACAAAACCAAGTGCCACGGTGCCCACACCCTTTACACTGAAGGACTGATCCACAACAACGTATCCCTCACCATCGGCACTCCTCTCCCCCAGGTTCCCCAGGAAATCCAGTATGCTCTCAATGTTCCTACCGGAGAATTTATAGTTCTCCATAGGTGTGTTCCTCACAAACATCCTTATCTTTCTCAGGTTTTCATCATCTCCTATGAAAAGGCCCTTATCAATGTTGAATGATTCAAGGGCCACGAGTACCTCACCCAGGTTTCTGTCTATGTTTCCAACATCCACTATGGCAGCATCCGCCACTGAGGCTGCAAGTGCAAGTGGAACTATCCTCTCGGGGAATCTTATGGGAAGGAGGAATGTGAATACATCCTCCCCCGCCTTCCTGTTGTAATATCTAATATCCGTCTCCGATCCCTGCTTTGAAACATTCTTAAGCATATTCTCATCCATATATGCAAGAAGCGTATGGTGCATGTGTTTCACCTTTTATTGAAAATCTCAACATCCCTAATTAAGTTTTTCAATGAGTAGTAATTATCATATATCATGAGAACAGGGAGGATACTTGCCACATGGAACATAGGTCCAATGTACTGGATAAAGATAATATTCACATTGGTTTTTTATATCTTTGGAGTATTACTTATAGTAATATCACTCAATTTTATGCCTGGGCTGATCGTTGGTATAATTCTGATGGTTGCAGGTGTAATATATGGCTCATTTCCAACGGAGAGAGGAACGCCAGGCAAGGATACCATCTCTGCAAAGCTATGTGAGAACTGTTATAGCGGATACATAGCCCCCTTCGGACCCCCCAGGATATTGATAGACCTTAATGAAAAACCGAAGCTTCTCATCCTCAGGTATGCATACTATTTCTCCCCGGGGGTTTTCATGCCCCTGGACCTTCCATGGCAGGGCTGGAATCTACTTTTTATATACAATGGTACTGTTGCCTGGGGTCCGAATGTTTCCACTGTAAATTATGTGAGAAGGGATCACGTATTCATGGGATCCGTGGTAAGAAGGTTCAGGGAACTTGGTCTTGAGGTGGAATATGCCGTTCTGGATCCACAGTACATGGATATATTTATTTCAGAGCTAAAAAGATATGCATCACTCAATATTCCACTTGGTGAGATGCTTGAAAGAATAAACATTGAGAGGGATGGTACCATAAGGGGCAGGAAACCTGAAAAAATTTATGAACCACCAGGGGATCTTCGTAGGGCGGAGATTGATAGGACATATGAAGAACTGCTACCAGAAATACTTTCAAAGTATTAGCCACCGTAGCTCAGTGGGTAGAGCGGCTGATTCGTAATCAGCAGGTCGGGGGTTCGAGACCCTCCGGTGGCTCTCATGGAGGAAAAATATTTATAATGTATGAAAATATGCAGGAAGTAAAGGTTTAATGTTTGAGAAGGTGTAAATAATGACATTCTGGCAGGGTAGATCCAACAGGAAAATGACGGGAGGTAAGTACAGGCAGTTCAGGCATAAGAGGAGATATGAACTGGGAAGTGATCCAGTACTTACCAGGCTCGGAGAGGAGAGGAAGAAGGTGGAGAGAACATTCGGTGGCCACTACAAGATAAAGATTCTATCCACGAACATGGTAAATGTCTATGATCCGGAAACAAAAACAATGAAGAAGGTAAAGATCATAACAGTTAAGGAAAATAATGCTGATCCCCACTATGTTCAGAGGAACATAATAAACAAGGGTGCATTGGTACTCACTGAGCTCGGTCTTGTAAGGATAACATCCAGGCCCGGACAGCACGGGGTTCTGAATGGCGTTCTAGTAGGAAAATGATAATATATACATCCTATTTTAAGAGATCACTTTCTAGGAAGATGGGTAGGAAGGTACCAAGGAACCTTGCCTCCGATGCCACACCTGAAAAGGTGGAACAGGCCCTAAAAAAATTGAACCTCAAATATGAGGTCCAGGAAAAAAGGTATCCAAAGAACTGGTATGATGATAAGGTAAGATTTTATATAGAAACAGAAAAAAACAAGGGCCATCTCCTCAGGGAGATAGCCAGATTAATAAAAACAATTTAATTTTAAAACCTTCTCTTAAAGTCCCTTCTTCCACCACGATTGAATGACCTTCTTTCTGACCTAAACTCCTGCTGGTGTTCCTGGGCACTGAGATCGTTCTCAGTGTTCACGCTCTCTATTGCAGAATCGCTCTTCTTAATAGAGCCGTACTTGCCCACGTTGAGCCTCATATGGCCCCTCACAAGAGTTACGTATCCATTGTCTATGTAGAGTGTATCTCCCTGGGATATATCGTTTGACTGGTCCCCCCAGAGTGTCAAAGTTATTAGTCCCGTCTCGTCTCCTATGACTACCTCTGTAAGCTTCCTGCTTTCTCCATATCTTGTCTGTATCTCCTTGGTCTCTCCAACACTTGTCACTTTTCCCAAAACATTAACCCTTTTTGATTCAGGGCTAAGGTCTTTTATTTTCGTTACGTTTTCCATACTTTCTTCCTTCTTTTTTTCTTTGAACGGTTTACTCCTCGCCTGTCGGAAAAGAGTGATTCCGTTCAGATAGAAGAATCTAATGTACTATTTAAACATTTCCATTAATTATTTCGGTCTTTGCCTTTTTGGCCTGCTGCATATTGCCTGGAGATCACCGTCATAGAAAATCTCCCTGTCTGGATATTTTTTCCTGAGGTCCTCCATGAGATTATAGACCTCTTCAACTGTTATATCCGGATTATCCTTGAGCCTAAGGTGGACGGTTTTTTCATCCTGGTTCATTCAGATTAAGTATTCCTATTCATAATAAAAAACTTTTCCCTTTATTATCTTCACGGACATTATCCTTGATTTTTAGCTTAAATTCTGAAAATTTTATAAGGTAATTTTCCTACAGGTAATCATGAAGGGTTTCAGGTGCATGCTTGTTTCATGGAGGAATATTGAGGATTGGGTGAGCACTGTCATAGAAAAGATTGAATCCGATGGGTACAAACCTGAGATAATAGTTGGTCTTGCAAGGGGGGGTCTAGTGCCTGCAAGGCTCATATCTGACAGAATGCAGTTAAAGGATCTCTATGCTGTAAAGACTGAGCACTGGGGTATAACTGCAACACCTGATGGACAGGCAAGGATCACCCAGACCTTGCCCATAAATATATCAGGAAAAAGGGTGCTTGTGGTTGATGATATTACGGATACCGGACAGAGTCTCAGCCTTGCAGTGGAACACGTTAGGGGAATGGGTCCAAGCGAGCTCAGGTCAGCCACCTTATTGCACATACTCCATTCAAAGTACAGGCCTGATTATTACGCTGATGAGGTTCCTGAGGATAAATGGACCTGGTTCATATTCCCCTGGAATGTTTATGAGGATCTAACAAACATTACTCTAAGGATACTTGAGGAGGGAGAGGTAACAATTGAATCACTGCAGAGGATATTCGTTGAATACTTCCAGATAAGGCCAAAGAGATCGCAGCTAAATGAAACACTCTCAATACTCATGAAGAAGGGGAAGGTAGCAAAGGCGGGAAAATTCTACAGGAAACTATAGTGTTTTTTCAACCGTTTTTGTTATCTCACGCTGGAATATTGATATGAAATCCTCCATCAGTTCCCTCTTCATCTCCTCAGGCATAGATGCTATGATGAGTGATATAAAGGCCTTTGAAAATTCAGTCGTTGCAGCTATCTCCTGCATCTTTGCATCCGTGTACTTTCTGATGGCATCCTTTATCTGTTTCTTTATTGATGGATTCTTATCAAGCACTGTCTTCAGGTAATCCTTGAGCTCATCCTTTACAATATCCTTAAGCACCTCTGAAAAAAGTGTCTCATCAGGGAGCGATTTTTCAACCATCTTAATTATCTCGTTCACATCCATGATGATTTTGTTATAATTTATCTGGTATTAAACTTTCCCCTCTCCACCCTTGCCCTTTCGCTCACTATTGCACTGTTACCTGTTGGATCCTCTATGATTATGGTTATTCTCTCAAGACCGTTCCTCATCCTACCTATCATCTTAAGCCTCTCAAGTATCTCCTCCCTATTTTCAGGTGAATCCCTCAGGAGCTGTGACATTATGTTTATTACCCTGAACAGGAGACCTTCAACGTTTGATACGAATGATTCCCCAGATGTTACAGGATCTATGGAAACACCTATCTCTGGTATCCTTATGCTTGCATATGATGACCTTATCACCCTCACCTTCAGGTCCTCTTCACCTGATGCAACAAATGTTATCTTCACCGGATCCTTCTGGTCAACAAGTATAACATCGTTATGCCTGTAACCACAGCTGGTACAAAAGGTGCTCATTATTAGCATTCTGCCGAAGTATTGAACATCCTCTTCCCTTATGTTTGTTTCAAGCGTATCATTCCCACATACAGGACATTTCTCTCTCATTTGTACTCAAGCCAATCCTTAAGCCTTCCAGAAACGAGGTATTTTTTTGTCCTGAGTGATTCAATGGACTTTGAACCCGTAAGGAACATGGCAGCCTTGAGTTCTTCAACAATTGTCTGCATCTCCTCGAGGAGGGGCCTATAACCCTCCCTCGCAAATCTCAGAGCATGACCTGCGATTCCTGCCAGATCTGCCCCTATGACAATGGATTTTGCAACATCAAGGCCATTCCTTATACCACCTGATGATATTATCTTAAGGCCTATGTTGTTGAGTGTCATTACAGAGTATGGGGAGGGAATGCCCCAATCCCAGTAGGTAAGACCAAGCCTCTCCCTCACCCTGTCGTTCAATTCCTTGGCCCTGTAATGTTCTACTGCGGCGAAGGAAGTGCCTGAGACCCCGGATACATCTATTGCCATCACACCCGCCCTTTTAAGCCTCATCCCGGTGTTATAATCGAAGCCAGCACCAGTCTCCTTCGCAATAACAGGAAATTTGGAGCATATCTCCTTCAGCCTCATCTCAATTCCCTTGGCCTTCTTGTCACCCTCTGGCTGTACCACCTCCTGTAGGAAGTTGAAATGTATATCTATGAAATGTGCATCAAGAACATTCATTATGTAATATAGATCATCATCAGTTACAGCCTTTTCACGGTGCTGCTCTATTAGCTGTGGTGCACCTATATTTGCTATCCTGAGTGGTATGTCATATTCCTTTATCACCGAGAAAGTATCTGTGAGCTCCTTCTTCTTAAGTAGGATCCTCTGGCTCCCCACACCCATGCCTATCTGTAGCTCCGAGGCCACCTTTGCTATATTTTCATTTATTACCTTACCCTGTGAAAAGCCACCTGTCATTGATTCTATTATGATTGGATATTTCAAATTCCTCCTGTAGAAATAGGTCTCAGTGGAAATTTCATCGTAGTTTATCTCAGGCATTGCATTGTGAATGAGCTGTATGTCATCCCAGTAGTTGTAATGGGAATTTACATCCCTTTCTGAAGCTATAGCCACATGGTCGGATTTCCTATTCTCAATCATGCCAACACCCTCGTTCCCTTAACATCTTCACCCCTCATAGCCCTCCTTAGCCTCCCCCTTACAAGGCCATTTATGACCATTACCTCAATACCGAGTTTAGCTATGGCCCTCATAACTCTCAGCTTACCCTCCATGGATCCTGTAACATCTGGAACTGTTCCTGAAAAGTTAAGTTTTTCCTTACCCGAAACCTCCCCAAGAAGTTTTGCATCGCCATAGATCTTTGGATTCCTGTCATAGATACCATCAACGTCTGTGACAAATATAACCTTATCAGGTCTAAGTGCCTTTGAAAGATGGAATGCTATCTGATCCCCAGAACATATACCCATACCCTTCCTTGGATCAAGGACAACATCACCGTACGTTACAGGAACAATACCCCTTTCCATATAATCCTTGAACCTCCTGTGAGGGAACTCCTCACCCACCATATGGAATGAGTGGACAGGAATGGTAATTGCCGGCTTTTCCCTTTCAATTAGGGCCCTTATTATGGCTGAATTGAGTTCCTGAAGATCAAGGGCTACCCTGGCATACTCTATCCTGTTTGAATCACCAAGACCATCGTTCAGATTAAATTTATCTGCGATATAATGTCCAAAAGAACCTGCCCCATGTATTAGAATTGAATCCTCAGGTATGAATTCATCTGCAAGCCTTGATATCACATTCTCCCTCATTTTTCTATATCTACTTTTTTCTGTTATTACACTCCCCCCGATCTTCACTATGTACATTCAGGACACCAGCTCTGAGAGTGAAGGATCTATTATATCCCTTGGATAACCCAGCCTGAGTGCAAATGCGAGGAAATTCTTCGCAGCATTTTTATTCCCCTTCTCATATGCTATCCTTGCCTTGTAATACCAGGCAACTGGATTTTTCTGATCCTTCTGCACAAGATTATTAAAGAATTTTTCAGAAGAATCTTTGTCACCAAGGATGTAGCTCTTGATTCCATCCACCTCAGGGAATAATTCCCTAACGGATTTTAGATCAAGGTTAAATCTAAGAATCTCCTCTATGGAAGGTAGTAGATTCAAAAGCCTTCCAGAGGATGATATCAATCTCTCCAGCTTCTCCTTGAATGTTTCACTATTTCCAAATTTTCTCAGGTACCTTCTCAGTGTGATTGGATCATAAAGTGATATGAGGAGCTCACTCTCCTCAGGCTCATTTTCCTCTTCACCCATCTCACCGAATAGCTCCTCTTCGACCTGTGGCTTTTCCTCCATCTGTGCCTTTAGGAGTATGAGTTCAGGATCTTCAGGTGATAGTTTCTCCACCTTTTCAACGAACTGCTGTGCCTCAGATTTTTTACCCTGGGAGATAAGCATCCTTGCCTTTGCCTTGAGGAGGTTTGTGTCGTTTGGTAGAAGCTTGAGACCCTCATCCACCAGGTCTATGCTGTTCTTGGCCAGGGCAAGCTGAAGGTAGATCTTTGCAGCCTCCTCCTTCATACCATTGGCTGTATAGAATCTTAATTTTTCCTCAAGTGCCTCGAGATCGTTGGGATTAACTGAGAGTATCTTGTCCAGAATCTCAATCTTATTATCTGTATATTTCATTGCCTCTCTGTACCACTTTATGGCCTCAGAGTCCTCATGCCTTATCCTGTGAAGATCACCCAGGAGTATCATGGCCTTGTAATTTTTGGGATCAAGCTCTATGGCCTTTTTAAGATTAACTATCGCATAGGGTATCTGTATATTCTGGCTTACAAGAATCCTCCCCACCTCATACCATGCATTGACATTCTTTGGATCAAGCTCCTTTACCTTTTCAAAATAATCAATGCTTTTATCCTTATCACTGAGTTCGAATAATAATTGGCCAGCCTCAAGAAGTATCCTAATTACATCATCCTTATTCTCCTCTATGGCCATCTTTTCACTTTGATCCGCATCACTGATGAGCCTGTGTATCTTCCTCAGGGTAATCTTTGCATTTCCAGGGTTCGTCTTTGCCTCATTTCTGCCCTGTTCCAACAGATCCTTCAGCATTGGAATGAAGGTAGCTGATGGACCTCTTCTACCAAGTAAAGGCATGTTTTTTTATATATTCTTTTAACTAATAAATTCTTCGATTTTTGCATGATAAAATTATTCCAGTGATAA
>PNIT01000071.1 GCA_002878135.1 Candidatus Aciduliprofundum sp. | reverse complement strand
AAACATAAATTAAAAGATTACAATAAAATAAAAATTTTGAAACATCTTATAGAAAATTTAGCCTATCTGATTATATCCGTTTGGTGCGCTTCCATAATATGTGAGTGACCATGTGGTGGGTGCATTCAATTCAAATGGGAGCATGTATGAATTATTCAATGGAACCTGATTTATTCCATCACCCACTGTAATGTTGTAAAGGGAACCCCTGAAATAATAATCCTGTATGGGATATATTGATGATGGCTGAAATTCTATCTGGGTATAGCATCCGTAGAATTCAGTTCCATTGTAGGGTATTGTAGCGTTCCAGTACATAAGATTCCCTGAAACACTGTAATCAACAATCTGGAATAGTATTTCATTCTTGGAAACAAGGTACTTTATGGTAAGGCTCAGCACTGTATTGTTCGGGGAATAAAATCCCGAACCTATTGCAGGGCTGCTGGAGTTAAGGAAGTAATGTGCTATCATGTTCTTTCCTGGTACGTACCAGGGTGCGATGTGGTTACCAGGGTCAAGATCCACCCCTAGCTGGAAGAAACCCACACCAGTTGATCTTGTTGTTCCATAATAATTCATTACATTAATCTGGAAGCTCAATATGCCGGTTTCTGGAACATTCCAGCTGTTCAGGATCATATTGGCATGGATAACAGTGAATGGTTTCAGAAGAGAGACAACGAGCCCTGAACCCTGACCATAACCCTCCATTGGATTATATCCTGGATAGTAGATTGGTATCTGATATGATGTGAATATTATATCGGTGAAATATGAATTCCCATTCCTGGAGCCGAGTTCTATGCCCGCATACTGATATGCCATTGGAACAGATACATTGGCAAATATTTTATCCGTTTCATCAACAAAAAGTGTCATGGTCCAGGAAAATGCCCTATTGCTTGAGGTATTCACTATGTTTGCCATAATGAAAACCCAACCATCGGGATAAACTGTTGGAGATGGTGCATCGCCCATGTACGTTTCTGTGCCCATGGAACCAGCAAATATCTTATTCCCGTAAACGCTTACCTCAGCTACCTTCTGACCATACTGATTAATTATTGAAATTGTGGCTATACCATTCATTGCATATACTGCAGCCTGGAAGGATATGAAGTTGCCTCCAGTTGAAACATTTTTAAAGGATGTTACGTATGTATTTTTGAATATCTCCAGTGAAGGTTCACCGTAGAAGTTTACCTTATCCGTTATAACAGGTTTTGGACTCCCGAATGCATTCCAGCCGTAAGAATCGTAAGTGCCTCCGGATGTGAATTCTGAAACAAATGCAAAACTACCCGAGAGATTTGTTGCCCTGGCCTTCACATCATTCCTTTGATATTGAACGGATGCAACTGCCGGTAAGGCTACTGAGAACAAGAATAGAAACACTATAAGCAAAACCCCTACCTTTTTCATGATGTTAAATATTCAAATTGAATATTTAATCCTTTTTCAAAGATTGCATAGGGAAATAAATTGAATCCATGTATGACCTTTTCTCTTCGTTGAGAATATCATCCCCGTATCCCAGGACCTTTTTCATCGCGCCTATGCATCCCTGAATCTCATTCACCCCCGAATCATCTGAGAATATGAAATACCCTTCCCTTCTCCAAAGTATGTCATCCAGGTGAAATGCATTCTCATAGATTATATCGTAGGCATATTTTACTTCATCATCTTCCAGGGAATAATTTCTCTTCAGTTCTTCCCTTACACTTTCTGGGTCCCTTCTATAGATGAAGGATATCTCTGGATTCCCCTTAACACCCAGCGAGTCCATTATAATCCTTGAAATTTTTTTGGAAACTGTCCTGTATGTTGTTATCTTTCCCCCTAGCACATTAATTATGTTGTCCTTCTTTATTATTTTGTATTCCCTGCTTATCTTCCCCAGATCCTCACCCTTGCCGAAGAGAGGCCTTATACCGGAGTACGCATTTATTATATCCTCCTTCCTTATGTTCACATATCTCCTAACGGATTCAATCAGATAATCTATTTCCTCTTCAGATGGTAATGGTTTTTCAAGGCTTCCCCTGTAATATGTTTCAGTGGTGCCTATTATTACCACATCTCCCCTGGGTATGATGAATACCTGCCTCTTATCCAGGGGTGATCTTATTGCAAGTGCAAGATCAACTGGATAGAGATCCCTTCTAACTATTATATGGTCACCCTTACTCAATTTTAGCATGGATGAAAGAGAATCAAGATCCGGATACCTCTTACCCATCATCTGGAATACCCTGCCCACCCATGGACCAGCTGAATTGACAAGAATCCTTAATTTAACATCAAATTCTTCGCCTGTAATTTTATCCCTGATCCTTGCCTGTTTGACTCCATCTACATCAAAATCCAGGGAAATTAGCTCGGCATAATTCAGGGCAATGTTACCATGGGCCTTTCCTGACATTATGTTCTGAATCACCAGCCTTGAGTCGTCAACAACACCCTCTGCATATACATATCCCCCCTTCTGGGGTGTGTTTTCAAGGAATGGATATTTATTTTTTATTTCCTCCCTGCTATACCATCTTGCCTTTATCTTCCTTGAAAAGAGTGAATATATCCAGAGGCCAAACCTGAGGGAAGACCTTGACCAGGAAAATTCGTCCAGTGGTATGAGGAAGTTCTTCAATTCAACGATGCCTGATTTTTCAATCAGAAAATCCCTCTCCCTCACCGAGTCCCTCACCACAGAAAACTGACCGTTGGCAAGGTACCTTAAACCACCATGTATGAGTTTTGATGATCTGCTACTCGTTCCAAAAGCAAAATCGTTTGCCTCTATCAGGGCAGCATTTATGCCAAGGGCTGATAGCATGTTGAAAACTCCAGCACCTGTAATGCCACCACCTATGATGAGAACATCCACTCCCTTTTTCAATATCTCAACATCATCTTTCCTTTTATCCATTACATCGGGCATAATCCATCGTATATATGAGTGAAATATTAAAATATGTTTATGATCTCTTACCTGTCTCCGGAAGGAATATAACGCTCATGGAACCCATTATCCATACAAGTGCAAATATGAGGAGTGATAGGTTAAATGACATTATTGCAGGGAGATATGGACCTATGATCATGCCCACCCTTGCCATGGATGTGCATGTTCCTGCAGCCGTAGCCCTAGTTCCTTCACTGAAGAGTTCAGGTGTATAGGCATAAATGACACCCCATGCACCAAGATTGAAGAAATTCAGGAATGCGCCTGAAGCAAGGATTATCCATGTATTGGATGAAATGGCAAAAATAATGGCAGATGCGGCAGAAAAAAGCATATAGGAGGAGAATGTTATTTTTCTTCCAATTCTTTCCACGAGATATGCTGCGCTGAAATAGCCAGGAACCTGGAAAATTGTCATTAGGAGAGAAAATTCAAAGGATCTCATCATAACAAAGCCCCTTGAAATTAATTCAGAGGGTATCCATAGGAGGAATCCGTAATAGCCAAGGGCTATTGCGAACCAGGCCACCCACATGGGGATGAGATTCCTCTTCTCAGTGCTGAATAAAACCCTTACTGATTTTTTCTTCATAAACCTTTTGGGCTCCGGAACAGAGCGTCTGATGTATATCACGTAAAGGGAGGTGAGGGCAAGGATCCACATTAGAACAGAATAACCCGTTATGGGTAGAACAAATGTTGCAAGAACACCTGCAAGAATGGTACCATAGGACCAGAAGCTTTCAAGTATTACAACATTCTGTCCTCTCTGATCAGATTTGGACAATTCTGATATCAATGTTGAGACAACAGGAAGTTCACCGCCAAGGCCAAGACCCATCAGAAATCTTATCACCATAAGAGGAAGGGGTGATGTGAAAAAACCCATAAGCCCTGCAAAAATGCTGTAAATGAGCAAAGTTACCATGAACATGCTCTTCCTTCCGTATAAATCGGCCAGTCTACCAAATATTATTGCCCCGAAGAATAGGCCGATGTTGTTTGAGAGCATCAGATTAGCCTTATCAACAGTGAGCCAGCCATAATGCTGGCCAAGATATGCCACAATGTATGAAAGAATAAGTATGTCCATGGCATCAAACATCCAGCCAAGACCGCCTGAAATTAAAAGCCTTGACCTTTTCAGCGGTTTTTCCATATGGTGAACATGTGTTCGCAATATTTAATCATTGTGTTCAAAATCCATTAAAAAAATTTATAAGATTTTTCAATAAAGAAAATTAAATCTTATAATAAGAATGAACAGATTTCTTCGAGGGGCAAACATCCTTGGCTGGCAAATGATCATAACACCTTTCAGATCTTTAAAGGTATTTCAATCAAATTTTACGGTGTTTTGCATAAAGATTCTCATCCTGTTAAGGTCAGGTGTTATGGAAAGTATATCAAAAGATATCATAAACAATGAAAAAATTCAGGAGATGAAAATATGATTTTTAGAAGAGTGCTTTTATTTTTGGTAATATTTTTTTTTAGTGATTTTCTTTGGCTCTACAATCCTGAGTACAGTGGATTCTCCCGGAGCGGTGGTAAAGTATTCAAGTTCACCCGTTACACCACAGATCCTTGATTACAATATCCTGAATAAACAGTCTAGTTTAGAATTGAAATCAGGTGGAAGCTATTATATATACACTGCGGTAGATGGTGGAGGTGTTTCAATCACTGGTGAAAATTTCATCAATGTAGGGAATGTAACTGATGGAAATGGTGTGATATCGGCAGATACGGACTATTCCTACAATAATTATGGATCATATAATAACAACAATGCAGCATTTTATGCAATAGGTGGAATTTCCGTGGGGAGTAATTCCGGGATTAATAACAATATTCCTAAGTACATAAATTATTCAGCAAATGGAAGTTATGGTGCAGATTATGCAAGCCTTAATTTTAAGGTGAATTCATCAGGATCCCTGGCTGTAATAATAGGCGCAGGTTCCACGGACTCCAATCCAAAATTGAATGGAAATTTTTCTTTTACAGTACTTGATGAATTAAATTCTGCAACATCAGTAATACAGGCATATTCAGTGTTAAACCAAAATAATTATAATGTTAATCTTACTATGACTCCAAATGGTACCAATCTGAATGGATGTTCAGTGCTCCTTGCAGTTTATGTTTTTAGCCCAGCTGTTTTTCAGCCTCCGGCAAAATACAATGTAAACTTTATTGAGAATGGTCTTCCATCCGGCACTACATGGTATGTTAGTTTAGAAAATACTACCCTAAGCTCCTCATCGAATACAATAACATTCCAGGAATCCAATGGGACCTACAAGTTCTCAGTACAGTCAATAGGAAATCTCAGTCCATACCCATCTTCAGGTAGCATAACAGTACTGGGACATACATTGAATGTTTCAATAACATTTGCGCCTCCAAAATCTTACGTTGTTAATTTCAACCCTCAGGGTATCCCTCCAGATTATCAATGGTGGGTGGTATTGAATAACACCAAAAAAATTTCTACGGGATTAAACAGCATCTCATTTACCTTAACAAATGGCACCTATAGCTATGAAATTGGAGGTGGGGCCGGATATACACCATCCCCTTCAAACGGTATAGTAAAGGTAATGGGCCGGGAAGTTAATATTTTAATCTCATTTGTACCGGAGCATTTTAACCTAGTTATCAAAGAAAATGGATTGCCATCAGGAATGAGCTGGTACGTCCTCCTGAATGGAAATGAATATTCATCATCAAATTCTACCATCATTATTCCCCTAACGGACGGAAATTATACGATCAACCTTGTCAGCTTCCAGGGTTTCAAGCCTCAAAAGAATGTGACATATGTGAACATAGATAATTCAAACAGTACTGTTTATGTGCAATACAGTTTTATTTCACCATCAAACATGAGTTTCCTTGATTCACCCAGTTACATGCTGATGATCTCTTTAATCATACTCGTTGCACTAGCTCTTTTCATATTTATCCTATTCAGGGGTGGTAAAGATGGAATATAAACAGTATCCTCCAAATATGTACCAAAAAAAGGTAGGGGGCAGGATAAAGACTGGTATTTTACTGGTGGCAGTTGGCCTTTTAGGAGGCGCGATACCTACCATAGGAAGTATCATCACGGTCTTGATCCTGGTGGGGGTAATTTTAATATTTAGTGGTGCAAGAGACCTTTCAGAATCCTACAGGAGATTTTCCCTTATCTCCCTATTAATTCTTTTTCTAATGATCTCACTTGAATTCATTGCAATTTATTACATATACTCCATGATCTTCGGCTTATCAAACGTTACTTCTGTACCATATTCAAAACTGATCAATTCCACCGACCCCTTTATATTCATTATGACAATTGCCTACGTTTTACTCGGTGGGTCTCTCATACTTTTATCATATCCAATATGGCCTAAAAGGACAAGAATAATCACATGGATTGTTTACATCGTCTCATCATCAATATTCATAATTGAGGCATATTTTCAGATCTCCACCTTGAATACCATGTATTATCAAACTTTAACTTTGAATAATGTGGGTGTTTACACCTCAGCACTCAATGGAATAGATGCTGGTGCGGCAATTTTTATGCTTATATGGGCATCCATATTCTTCCTTACCTATATTTACTCAAGAAAAATGTTCCCCAATATCCCTCCACAGTATATACAGTATCAGGTGGCACCACAGAACACCTCCGAACAGGTTAAGCAAACAGGAGAAATTCAACAGAAGGAGGGCATTTTAGGTACGAAAAGTGATGAGAATCCTAGCAATACCTTAAGTGACCAACAAAATCAGAATGTTCAGCAGGCTCAATCGTCTTCGGAGCAGGAGGTTTTTCTATTCTCCCATCCTGGAGCCATACTTCTGAAAATAGACGATAAGGTGGTAAGCAGACCACAGTATTCAGGGACCATATACATAACGAATAGGAATTTCATATTCATTTCTAAAGGTAAAGGTGGTACAGCATCATTGATGCTGGGAAGTGCAGTTGGAGGAATAATTCAGAAGGGTCTTTCAAAGGTGGATATACAGGAAATCAACAGATATCTTAACAGTAATGGTTCATTCATCATCAGCCTTTCAAATATATCAAGCATATCCGCCAATGTATCCCTAATGTTGAAGGGGAGCTTCATCAAGATTTCAACAAAAGTCCCTGTAAATCCCTATGGTACAAAAATTTCAGGATATAACGTGGAATTTACCTTCCTACCAAAGGGGTACATAGGCGCTGCAATACTGAAAAAGGAGGAGGCGGAATACATAAAGACAACCATTGCAAATATGGTGGGCAAATAATATTTTTCACATCTTTTTTAATTTTGCTTCTGTTACATTTTTTAAATTTTAAATATATGTATTTTATCAATTCATTCATGAAAAAATATTTTTCA
>PNIT01000035.1 GCA_002878135.1 Candidatus Aciduliprofundum sp. | reverse complement strand
AAATTATGAAAAATCAATTTTCTAAAAGTTTTTCTACGAGCTACCCTCAGGAAAAATAGATATATTTATTATGATTCATCTAGGGCAATGAGATTCACAAGGGATCAGGCTGCTGCCGTTAGCGTTATGGCCTTTGCTGGGATGCTCGTTATGTACATAGAAACAATGATCGTCCCTTCCATACCGAAGCTTGTACAGTATTTCAATACGGATTATGATTCAATCTCATGGGTGGTTACATCATACCTTATCTCTGGAACAGTTTCATCCATAATTTTCGGTAAGCTTGCAGATCTATATGGAAAGAAAAGGACGTTCCTGATAGTTTCAGGCATTTATTCAATATCCGTAATATTCGGTGGTTTTGCAACAGATCTTGCTGAGTTTATAGTGATAAGAACATTTCAGGGCATGGGAATGGCAATGTTTCCAATAGCATTCTCTCTTATCAGGGATGAATTTCCCCCGGATGAGATCCCTCTGGCCCAGGGAGTTGTTAGCGCAACTTTTGCCGGGGGTGCAAGCCTCGGCCTTGTTGTTGGTGCCTACATATCACAGAACTACGGATGGGAATGGGATTATCATACAGCCATACCCATCACAGTCCTTCTATTCATACTTGCATTAAAATTTCTCAAGGAATCCAACATAAGGCTTAATGCAAGGCTTGACATTCCAGGTACAATCCTTCTCTCAGGTGGAATAATCATGGCACTCATAGCAACATCGCAGGGCCAGTACTGGGGATGGTACAGCCAGAGCATAATATCCCTCTATGCATTCTCAATCGTACTCCTTTCACTTTTCATACTCGTTGAAGATTACGTGAAACAGCCCCTGATGGATCTTAGACTCCTATCCTCCAGAAATATTCTACTACTTAACATAGTTTCATTACTTGCAGCCTCCGGGATGTTCTTCCTTTACTTTACAATACCGCCACTACTTGAAGATCCTCCCCCTGCAGGTTTTGGAGAGAGCATAATAACTGCGGGTCTTACCAATCTTCCAGCTGCAATATTTGCCATGATATTTGCACCGGTGGCAGCACTTGCAACGAGGAAAAGGGGTCCAAGGTTTTCCATATTCGTTGGTGTAATTGTTCAGATAATCTCCTTTCTTGCACTCTACTTCAACAGATCTGATGTTTTCTCTATAACGGAGGATTCTCTTCTCCTCGGAGTTGGAAATTCATTCACGATGGTAGGCATAATAAACATGCTTGTTGCTGTAACACCCCAGGAGAAGATGGGCTTTTCAACAGGCATGAATCAGCTTTTCAGGAATGTGGGTAGTGTAATAGCACCTGCAATAGCTGGTGTAATTGAAACAGGCTACCAGCAGGCAGTAATAATGGGCGTTTTACCTATAAAATTCTCATCCTTGTCCATGATACCACTTTTTGGATTCTATCCTTCCCAGCAGGCATTTGATCTAATATATATAACGGGCATAACGGTAGCATTTATTACCCTATTCCTTGTATCCCTTCTGAAAAAGGTAAACATTGGAGGTGTCTGATATGAAGGGTCTGATTTCAATATTTCTGTCCGTGCTCATTCTGGCTTTATCCTTCAATAGTGTTGGTACATCAGGATCACAGGTGGCGGTAACAGACGTTTACTGGTTTGGTGAAAACTCAACATTGCTGCCCGTTCCAGGGATGGTGAATGCACCTCTTTTTGTCACAATAAAGAACACGGGTTCCACCATATACAATTTTACAGCATTCATGGTTCTTTCTTTCCCATTCTCATACGGATTCATCATAAACAATGGTACTAAGGTAAAGGAGAAGAGTATTATCTCCCTGCCAGAGTTCCCATCCGGAGGTACAGTTACGATTTCACAGCTAGTTAATATATCTTCAGAAGGGGGCGATGGTATATACCTTGAGAATCTATATGCATATGGAAGCACCACCTCGGGTGGTGTACCTGTAAACCTGAGCACGGAATTCCTCATACCTCTTCAGGGAAACATAAACCTTTTTGTTGCAAACTCATACATAGGTATTAATGGAAATGCAATCAACCCCCTACCGGGGCAGAATCCAGTTCCATACACCATAATAATAGGAAATTCTGGAAATTCACCCGCTACAAATGTTACTCTGAAGTTTAACCCTGGATATCCCTTCTATGGTAGGAATATGACACAGACAATTACAGCAATACCACAGTACGGTTATTCCCAGGTAACATTTATGGTCAACCTTTACCCCAACATAAAGAATGGTTCATATCCTGAAATGATCCAAATCTCATACTATAATGTAAGCATCACAATAAACTATAATTTTACCTGGAGCTACAGCATAGATTTCAGTGTTCTTGGTGCTTACCTTGTATCTCAGGGTTTCCAGGCAATGGGTGGAATGAATAGTATACCGCTCCTGGTAGACCTCATGGAAACAGGTACATCCTATGTATCCAATGTGAGTGTAAGATATACACCTTCATATCCCTTTTATGGTAATACACAGTTTAAGAATATTACCCTGATAGCACCTATGCAATCGATCACCCTACCCTTCTATGTGTCCATAAATAACGGTACAGATGATGGAATCTATTACCAGAATATAACTGTATTCTGGGGCTCGGTGGTAAGGGTACTTCAATTCCAGGTATACATAACAGGCTATTCTCAGTTCATATCCACCGGCTCCTATTTTGCAACAGGTTCGCTTGCACCCATTGCGGGAATGAGGGATATACCGCTGAATGTAATCATTTCAAATTCGGGTAATGCACCAGCCACCAATGTAACATTTACATACATACCATCATATCCCCTTTACGGTGAAAAACAGATTTTACACATACCCATCATTCCCCCATATCAGCCCCTTACATTAACATTCATCGTCAGCATATACAATGGTACAAAGGATGGTACTTATGAACAATCCATTGCATATTCCTTCAGTGGATATTCAGGAAATATAAAATTCAGTTCCCTAATAGATGGTTATTCTGAGATAAATATACAGGGTTATGTAAAAAATCCACCATACGTATTCACAAATCAGACATTCAACTCCATAAGGTTCAGCATAATAAACTCAGGTAATTCCTTAGCCTACAATGTTTCAATCTATGCAAATTCTAGCCTTCAGATAGTAAATACACCCTTTACCATTCCTTCATTGCCACCGGGCATTCCCATCAATTATACATTATATTACAATGCACCACAGACACCGGGTGATTATGAGATCACATTGCATGCAGGTGGAGGTATCATAAGGGTACCTGTCAGGGTGCTATCACCACCATACATAAAGGTAAGTGATTCCATACCTGCGCTTACACCGGGTGAATCTAAGGTGCAGATAACATTCTATATCCAAAATGAGGGGCCCGGGAATGTCCAGGCCCTGCAGGTACACCTGGTATGTCCACAGGTAATTGATCTCCATGTGAGTTCAAGCAATCCTCTGGGTGGCCTTATGCTCAACAACGTTACATTAACATCTTTGAATGAGAATTCATCATTTACACTCGTTTACATAGTTGATGTGGCTGACAACGCGATCCCGGGTCATTATACTGGGGAGCTTGTTTTTCTCCTTTTCCTAAACAACAGTGTAAAGCCCATACTTGAAACACACACCTTTACATTCAGCATATCCTCGCCCTTCTTCTCCACGGGAAGTTCAGGCCTCATTACACTCAGCAATCTTACAATTTTCATTCTTCTAGCGGTAATAATAGCACTCGTTTTCCTCCTCTTCAGGGCAAGGAGAAAATCTTAATTTTTTTTTACAAAAGATTAAAATCTCTGTAAATGCATGATTAATTGATGAGGGCAGCCTTTTTCTATGGTGCAGGTGACATAAGGGTAGAGGATGCGGAAATCCCCGAGATAGGTGATGATGATGTCCTTATAAAGGTGGCATACTGTGGCATCTGTGGATCTGACCTAACAGCGTACAGAACGGGTAACTATGTTCCCGGTATAATAATAGGTCATGAATTTTCAGGTATAGTTGAGAAAACAGGAAGTAAAGTAAATGATCTAAGGAAGGGTGACAGGGTGGTTGGCTCAAGCCTTATACCATGCGGTCACTGTGAGTTCTGTCTTTCAGGTAAACCGAACCTTTGCAAAAATTCTCTTATGACAGGTATTACCATAAACGGTGCATTTGCTGAATATGTAAGCCTACCTTCGAGAGCAGTATTCAGGATACCACCTGATCTTAATCTTGTGGATGCAACACTTGCAGAGCCTCTCTCAATAGTGATCCATGGCCTCTATATATCATCATTCAGACCAGGGAATATTGTTCTTGTCCAGGGTGCCGGACCCCTGGGTCTCCTTACCCTGGCATTACTTAGGATATCAGGAGCATACAGAATATTCATAAGCGATCTATCAGACGAAAGGCTTTCAATTGCATCAAGGATATATCCCGATTCTGTCTTGATTAATCCCTCAAGGGATAACATATTCTCCAGGATAGACAAGGAAACTGGAGGGGAGGGTGTGGACATTATATTTGACACAACAGGATCTCCCAGTGCCCTAAAAGGGGATTTCACACTTTTAAGGAGGGGTGGGGAGATAATAGTGCTTGGTATACCTGAAGAGCCCGTGGAGGCTGACATATTCACAACTGTGATGAACGAGCTCACAATAAAGGGATCCTTTGAGGGTTATAATGAATTTGGTATGGCAATAAAATTACTTTCAAGCAGGGGTGAGAACTTCAGGGGCATAATTACATCCGTGATACCTCTTGAGGATATTGTTGAATCAGGCTTTAAGAGGCTGCTAGATAGACCATCGGAGGGGAAGGTTGTTGTGAAGATAGGAGGTGATATTGATGAGGTTCGGAAGTGAGGAATACCTGAAAAAGGTGATGGAGGTTACAAACAGTGATGAAAGATATTCTGAAATGGTGAGGAATGAGGATGCAACCTACACATTCCTAATTGAGCCAGAGCCAGAGAATGGTGTAAGGGATGGAATTACCCTGGGATACTCCATGAAGGGTGGAAAGATGGTGGATATATGGTTAGGTGAAAGGGAAACTGATTTTGTAATATCGGGAAGGTACGGTATCTGGGTGGATCTTGTTACTGGAAGGACAGGTGTGACAAGTGCATTCCTGCAGAGGAAATTGAGGATTAGGGGAGAATTTTCAAGGATACTCAGGCTCTCCAAGCCAACTGAGTACTGGATACAGCTTCTAAGAAGGATCCCCACGGAATTCGATGGAATCTATTCAAGGTACAACATAGGGTGATCTGTATGGCAAGGATAACGGGTGGAGAGCTATTGAAAAGAATACTTGAAAAGGAGGGTGTAAGGTACGTCTTTGGTGTTCCAGGGGACCAGCTCTATCCCTTTCTGAACGCACTCAGAGATAGTTCAATAGAATTCATCACGTTCCATGATGAAGCATCCGCTGCCTATGCGGCGGACGCATACTCAAGGGTGACAGGAAGGCTGGGTGTTGTGGCAGGGACTGTTGGTCCGGGAGGTGCCAATCTGATAGGAGGAGTGTATCCCGCCTTCGCAGAGGGTATACCCCTTCTCATCATAACCGCACAGAACCAGACCTTCAGATCCTATCCTGACCATGGGTCCATGCAGGCGCTAGACCAGTACCTTCTTTTCAAGCCTGTAACAAAGTGGAATGCTGTGGTAAATTCATGGAAAAGGATAGTGGAGCTAACGGAAAGGGCCATAAGGAATGCACTCACCGGTCAGCCAGGACCTGTTCACCTTGATTTTCCATCCGATGTACTCCATGCCACAGGAGATGAGGATGATGTAAGCCTGCACGGGATTGAGAACTACAGGCCAACACTTCAACCGCAGGGAAACGCTGATCTCATAAACAGGGCGGCATACATGATTATAAACGCAAGGAATCCAATTATACATGCGGGTGGAGGTGTTTTGAGGAGCGGGGCAGAGAATGAGGTTCTTGAACTTGCAGAATACCTCCAGATACCTGTTACAACATCAATCTCTGGCAGGGGCATTTTGCCAGAGGACCATCCACTCTGCCTCATCCCAAACAGCTTCGGTGCAATCGCTGCACAGGCGGAGGCGGATCTGGTGATACTCGTTGGAACAAAGCTGGGGGACCTGGATTTCTGGGGAAGACCACCCATGTGGGGTGAGCCAGGGACACAGAAGGTGATACAGATAGACATATCAGGGGATCACATTGCACTGAACAGACCCGTGGATATCGGGATAGTGGGTGATGCCAGGGAGACACTGAAACTCCTCATTGAAAAGATAAGATCCATGGAGGAAAGGAGAGATAAAAGGGAAAAGAATGAGGAATACAAAAACCTTGAGAGGCAATGGCTGAGCGAATATGAAGAGACATCCACATTGGATACAATACCAATACATCCATTGAGGGCAATATGGGAGATGAGAAAATTCTATCCAAGGGATGCAATATCAGTTATAGATGGAGGAAACACAACTGTCTGGGCACACTATATAAATAGGGTTTACTGCCCAAGGTGTTTTCTTAGCAGTTCTGCAGGTGATTCTGGCCAGATAGGGACAGGGGTTGCTTATTCCATAGGTGCAAAGCTGGCACATCCTGAGAGGGATGTTTACTGCATAACTGGGGATGGCGCATTTGGATACGGTGTAATGGAACTTGAAACTGCAAGGAGGCTTGGATTACAGATCACATTCATGGTACTGGACGATTCATCCTGGGGAATGATAAAATCTGGTCAGACACTCTACTATGATAAAAAGTATGTGGGTGTTGATTTCAATGAGATAAGGTACGATGAGATAGCAAGGGCAATGGGATGCTATGGTGAAAGGGTAACAGACCCTAAGGGACTGAGGGATGCGATAAGAAGGGCAAAGGAATCAGGACTTCCTGCTGTCATAGACGTTAAGATAGATCCTGAGAAGATACCTCCAGATTTCCAGACCCTTGCCACCATATGGCTGGAGGGATGCGAATCACCCCCTAAGGAGGAGTATGAGGTAAAGAAAATAAATTGATTTTTTCAATCAATCCACCTGGAAGAATATATCCTCAATCCTCCTTCTTCCAGGAAATTCAGGATTCTCGCCAGGATAACCTATGGGTATGATTGCCACGGGCCTAAGGTTTTCCTCAAGACCTAGAATCTCTGACACAAGGGACTCATCGAATGCCCCTACCCATACAGAAGAGAGGCCTGAGTTCTCCGCGCTGAGTATTGCGTATGTGGCCGCAATGGTAGCATCCTGTATTGAATATAAAGTTTCACCCCTTTTACCATATTTACTGGCGGATCTTTTCCTGTCCGCGCAGAATACCATCAGGAGTGATGCCTGTTCTAAGAAATCCTGACCGTAAGCTGCCGCGGCAAGCTTTTTCTTCAGTTCCCTACCCCTCACCAAGTAAACACGGTATGATTGTAGGTTTCCTGCTGATGGGGCCTGGTTTATATCATCCATGATATTTTTTAAAATACCTTCATCAATGTTCCCCTGCCTGAATGACCTGACAGATCTCCTTTTCCTTATCAAATGGGAATATTCCATGATAATAAATGGCATTATTTATTTATTTCATATGTTACGTTTATAACTGTTCCTGATCTCCTGAACATAACGCTGGCCGAGCAATACTTCTCCTGGGATAATTTTATTGCCCTTTCAAGCTTTTCTTTCTTGACATCACCAAAAGCGATGTATTTTAAATTGACAACAGTATATACCCTGGGAGGCTCATCCGCCCTTATACCTTCCACCTCTACCCTGAGATCCTCCAGGGGTTCCCTCATCTTCCTCATAATATCAACAACATCTATGGCTGTACATGC
>PNIT01000127.1 GCA_002878135.1 Candidatus Aciduliprofundum sp. | reverse complement strand
AGGAGTAGCTGACTTATAATCGGTAGCTATCTTATAATAGCGGGACCAGGATTCTGGATTGGTGAAGTACCAAAAGAGGTAGTAGTCAGGGTAAGGAAGGAGGCACTGGGGGCAAAGGAGGCGAAGAAGGAATGATATTGGTATGGATCTTTATTCTTACAGGAGCCATCTGGTATCTCACCTTCTATTTCACATATGGAAAGTTTCTGCAGAATAGAGTTGTAGGTGCTGAGGAGAAAAGGCTCACACCTGCCCATAGAAATTTTGATGGCATAGACTATGTACCCGCAAACAAATACATACTGTACGGTCATCATGTGGGTGCAATAGCTGGAACTGTACCAATAATAGGGCCCACACTTGCCATGGCATGGGGATGGCTTCCTGCACTCTTCTGGATACTCATTACAAATGCCATACTTGGAGCCGTTCATGAATACCTCGCCCTCATGGCCTCAGTTCGCTACGAGGGAAAAACAATAGCAACAGTTACGGGCAATGTTATATCCAACAGGGCAAAATACATATTCCTCTGGTTCATACTTTTTGCTTTAATACTCATTATAGCCGCATTCATAATATTCGATGTATCTATATTCATGCTCAGGCCTTAGGTAGCCACCGCAATACTGATATTCATGCTCATAGCAATATTTGTGGGTGTTCTTATCTATAAATTCATAGTAAAGGTTGAATATGATGTAAGCCTTAACTTATCTCCCTCCACCATAGAGAGAAGAAAAAAATTCTGTACCAATGCTGAAAGATTTGAGATATATGGATGAAGGTATTACAAATGTGGTGATGATACTGAAAAACTTTTATCTATACTCGATGGTATTGAGGTGGGAAGGATAAGTTATGAGAATAGATTACTTTTCATAGAATTCTTCTCAGGCGATGAAAATAATGTAGATTCTGCATTCAAGATTATAGAAAATTCTAAAAAATATTATAAGATTTAAAAAACTCTGAGCTCTCCAATGAACTTTGATCTTTCCAGTATCCTGAGCCTGTTAAGTTCCTTTGGCACCTCAAGTACTCTTATATTAATTAGGGATACTATGTAATCTTCAAAATCCTTCTCAGTTATATCCTTAATCCTCAATCTTCCTATGTTCCTGAAAACAATCTTTTTTCCATAGCCCTTTATCTCATTTCCTGTGATCTCAAGATCATCTATGTTTGATATGGTAAGTGACTGGGATTCCTTTACACCCTGAATAAACTCCTCCCCTGTTTCAAGTACCCCTGGAAATGTGGAAACGAACATCCTATACGCCTCGTTAGTGATCTCGCCAATGGTCTTCCCGGATTCCCTTGCAAGCTCCTTAATCTTCTCATAGAGATCCTTTTTTACACCCTTAACTGAGATTGTTTCATCAGTCATGGTGCATGATAATAAAATCTGGTTTATAGGTTTTTTGGTAAACCAATAATCCTGGAATGATTATCCCAGAAAAATTTTTTAACAAATTTTCAATTACGATCTGATGATACTGTCAGTTTTAGACATTGCAAGACCGAATCTGTTTGAGATATCGCATCTTGAGCTGTACATACATTATGCAGCCACCATTGTTATAGCTGCCCTTTTCATATACTGGTTTTATTCGCTATATAGAAAACTTGGGCTGGATAGGAAATCATTCTTGGAGTTAATCAGGAAATGGAACTGGAGGAACCTCTTTCTATATGGCATATTCCAGAGGAAGGTGGTCAAGGATTACTATGCTGGAACCATGCATGTTCTTATCTCATGGGGAATAATATTCCTTACCATATCAACCGCCCTTGTGGCCCTTGACAATGACATACTTGCCCCCTTTGGCATAAGGATCCTTGTTGGATCATTTTACCTTGCATTCGAGGTATTCTCAGATACCGGGGGCCTGATGCTTTTAGTTGGCCTTACCATGGCACTGTACAGGAGATTGAGGAAAAAGGTTCTTCTTCACACTGTATGGGATGATTATATAGTCATAGGGGCCCTATATCTGATAGCATTTGAGGGATTTTTCCTTGAAGGCCTGAATATATACCTGCTAAACACATTGCAGAATTTCTCATACGTTGATCAGTACAGGTACCTGGGCTCACTGTTTTCCATATTCTGGTACAATATTTTTGGAAATAATACCATTGATGCAATAATAGCATACAGGGTACTCTGGGAGATTCATTTTCTGACAGTTTTCATAGTGCTGGGATATGCACTGCTTTCAAAGCTTTCACATGTGATACTTTCACCACTTTATGTTACATTGAGGGATCAGAAGGTGAGGGGAGAGATGAGCACACCCTTCAAGCTTGAGGAACTTCTCGCAAGCGGATCTTTCGATATAAAGATGGGCATAGAAAAGCCATCTGACCTCAAGCCCATACAGAGGCTGGAGACGCTTGCCTGCACGGACTGTGGCAGGTGTGAAAGGGCATGCCCCGCCTTTGCTGCAGGCAGGGAACTCTCACCAAGGGTTCTCATGCAGACACTTAAATCAAACGTAGGTGATTCAAGGGAATTTGTTCCAGCCATGTTCTCAGAGGATTTCATATGGTCCTGCACCACCTGTCAGGCGTGTGTGGAGGAATGCCCGGTTACCATAGATCCACAGAACTATCTTCTGGAGATGAGAAGGGACCTTGTGTTCAAGAGCAGGATTGATAAGCAGAAGGTACAGTTCCTGAACAATCTTACCTATACAAGGAATCCTCTTGGGAATTCACCCTCAGAGAGGAACATATGGATTGAGAAATCAAAGAAGTTTGAAAATGATGAATACCTCCTTTGGATAGGCTGCATGGCAAGTTTTGATCCTAGAACAAAGAATGTAGCTGAAAGCCTTATTAAGATATTGAAGGAAGCGAACGTAAGCTTTGGAGTCCTGGGCGAAGAGGAGTCCTGCTGCGGTGATTCTGCGAGGAGGCTCGGTGAGGAGAGCAGGTATCAGGAACTTGTGATGCAGAACGTTTCTGTTTTCAAGGCGTACAACGTCAAGAAGATCATAACAATCTGCCCCCATGGGTACAATACCTTCAAAAATGAATACTCCAGATTCATTGAAGGTCTTGAGGTTTACCACCACACTCAGATAATAGAGAAACTCATAAGGGAAGGGAAGATAAGTATAGATAAAAGGGAGATTGATTTCACCTACCACGATCCTTGCTATCTTGGTAGAATAAATGGTGAATACGATGCACCGAGGTTCATACTTTCCAAGGCTGTAAATCTTGTAGAGATGGAAAGATCAAGATCGAGAAGCTTCTGCTGCGGTGGCGGAGGTGCAAACTACTGGTACAAGGTGAATGAAAAGGAGCCCATCTCACAGATAAGGATAAAGGAGGCTGAGGGAAAGAGCAGGAACGTTGCCGTTGCCTGCCCATTCTGCCTTGGTATGCTAGAGGATGCTGCGCGTACCCTCGGAAAGGAGGATATGAACATCAGGGATATTGCGGAGATAGTTGCATCCGGGATTCAGCGTAATTCAAGCGAATCCGGATCCAGTGGTTCAAGGTGAGTGGAGGGAAGGATATCCATTATCCTTTTCCTCTGTTTTGAAGAAAGATCCTTCTTCTCCATTATGACATATTTCGCATTACTCTTCTTCTCCATCTGTATAAGTAATTCAAGGTCAAGGTTGTCTATGGCATATTTTGGGGCCATATGCCCGAATGATATCTTCCTCTCAAGGGCGAGCCTTGTGAATCTTGGTGCATAGTGACCTCCACCTATACCAACAGCAACAGGATCGTTTGTTTCCTCATATGAAAGTATTGTTTTTGCTATTATCTCGCCCGCTTCATCATTTATCCACTCTTCCTCATTGCTACCTATCTCAATGAAAAATACAGGCCTTTCCATATATGGACCGTGATGTGTTACCTCAAAGTTTATTGAAAAATCTTCCAGGGTGTTGAGCTCAATAAGCTTTAAAAGCGCACCGGTCATGGATCTCGATGGTACATTCACAAGCGTCCTGTCTCTTCCACCCATCTCAGCCCTTGAGAAGTTACCTATGGGATGAACCGTGAGGCTCTTCATTCCAGACTCACTCTTATGTTTTGATGCAACTATGACCTTCTCTATTCTCTCATTAATCTTTTTTTGAATCTCATCATCAATACCCTCAGCATGTATTTTTTCCATATCTATTATTGCAAAAAAATATTTTCCGCATGAATAAATGTTCTTCATCTCCATCTTAAGATTGCACATGGATTCCAGATGCCTGAATATGTTCATGGAGGCAGAATCATCAGTGGAAAATAATATGAGATCCATTGAACCGGTAATCATCAGGCAAGATTTAAATATTTGTATGACATTTGTCATACAGTGATGAATATGGACGCGAAGAAGTTTACGGTTAATACATTCCTGGGCTTTTTCCTTATAGCTATGCTCTGGTGGCTTCCTCTCTTCGGACCAATGATATCCGGTTATGTGGTTGGAAGGAGGAGTGAGAATGCCAAGTATGGAGCAATTGCCACAGGAATACCGGCCGTAACATTCTTCATACTATCCTACCTCATATATACTGGATACATAATCATCCCTGTTATTACATTTCCCTCAAATTTGGATCCATCGGGGATACTGGCATACATAAATGGTATGGAATATGCGGTATCAAAATATCTTGGGAACTATTTCTATTTCCTCAAGTATGCACCACCGTACTTTGCAATAATGATCATATTCGGCATTGTTGGAGGAGCACTTGCAAAGCCTCAGGAGGAATTCAATAAGAGACCCAAGAAGGTTCCACAGCTCAAGGAGTATACACTTGAAAAGCCCAAGGGTGTTCATCCCCTAGTAAAAAGGGCGATGAAGCAGAAGAAGCATGAGATTGATGAAGAGTACATATAGAGAAGTCCTGTAAAAAATCCTTAATTCAGGAATTCCACTTAAAAGAAGAAAAATTTTTTTCCAACCATTTTTATAGTCATATGTGAAGGAAAAGATAAGGGCCCTTGGCATAGACGATTCACCATTTTCAAGAAGCTCAAAATTTTCCCAACTCATAGGAAGTGTTGTGAGGGAGAGGAATTATCTGGAGGGGCTGGTAATTAAAAGGATTGAGGTGGATGGCCTTGATTCAACAGACAGGATTCTGGAGATGCTCAGTGGAAAGTTCTCTGACCAGATAAGGGTAGTTTTTACAAATGGTATAACATTTGGTGGATTCAATGTTGCCGATATAGAGAGGGTATACAAAGAAACAGGAATACCCATAATAACTGTGGTGAGGAAAATGCCATCCAGGGAAAGGATAGAGAGAGCCCTTAAAAAGCATTTTCAGGACTGGGAAAGAAGACTGGAACTGATGAGAAAATTTGAGATAATAAAATTAAAAAATGTTTATGTTCAACTCGTTGGCATGGAAACAAGGGATGCACTGAGGATCCTTGAGCAATTCACAGTGAGGGGGAATATACCTGAACCTATCAGGATATCACACATGATAGGCAGTGCCCTTTATTTTGGGTATTCAAAGAGAAAGGCCTAGTATGAATCAAGGGAGCTGAATTTCATCTCCCTTCTCTTCTCAGCAAGGAACCTGTAGATGGTTGAATGCTTGCTACCCTGGAGTATCATCTCTATGGATTTCCTTGCTATCTCCATTCCCTCATAGGATCCTATAATTGCAACGGTATTACCAAAAACCGATATGTAGGTTCCTGTGAAGTCCTCAATGGTCCTCCTTGCCTTTCCATTTGTTCCTATTATCCTTCCCCTGGCTATCCTTATCCTGTTCTCCCTTTTGCCATAATAGTCCTTGAGGTCTATGATCTCCATTATGACATCCTCCTCGAACAGCCTGAAGGCCCTCTTTGGTGAAAATCCCCTTCCTATGGCCTTCACCACATCCTCAGCCTTCAGTGCCAGGAATGGATCGGCGTTTGTATCATCTATCTCCACCTCTCCTGATTCTGAGTCTATGGTCAATTTAACTCCCGTACTTTTCTCGATGGATTCCCTTGTCTCACCATCCTTTCCTATTAGTACGCCAATCCTTGATTTGGGAATCATCTGATACCTCATACAAATACACCCCAGTTTATTTTATCATAAAAATCATTTTCATCTGCATCTATACCCTTCTTCTTGAAAAATCTCACAATATTTTTAACATCCCTCTCCAGAAGTGATCTGGCATTGGGATGCTTGACAGGCATTGCCTGGGATACATCTATTATGTATGGTTTTTCCTTATGAACAACAATATTGTATTCGCTAAGGTCCCCATGCACAAGACCCGCCTCGTTCACCATCCTCAGCATGTTATTAAGTATCAACTCATAAAATTTTTCCTGTACAGGATAATCCTTAAGCAGTGGGGCAGGATATTTTGATGTCCCCAGATATTCCATCACAACTATGTTGTTCCTGAATACCACAGGTTTGGGTACGAGAACACCCGCTTGGTAACAGTCTGAGAGATTCCTGAATTCCTTCTGTGCCCACAGATAAACTATACCGAGGGTGGATCTCTTGAAATGCTCGAATCTGTAATCACCTTCTATGTATTTGATTATTGAATTGAAATCCCTCGTGGATGTTCTGTAAATCTTTACCGCAAGGAACCTCCTTCCCTTCTTTGCCCTGAATATGTTCGCCTCCTTTCCTATCTTTATGGGAAATTCTATTATGTCAAAATATTCATGTGAAAGAAGATCATAAAGTGCCAGCATGGTTTTCCTATCGAATACATCATTCTCTGCCTTGAATATATTATAATCCTTCTCCCTTCTCTCAATCTTGATCTTTTCGTTTACAAACTCATATATATAATCAAGATCTTCCTTCATACCTTACCAAACACATCAATTATCTCAGGCAGTATCTTGTTCCTTGAAAGGTATGACGCCTGAGTTGGCGTATACCTGTAAACAATATCGGCCTTCTCATCCTGGAAATCCCAGGGCTTTATTATCACAAGGTCACCTTCCTTTATCCATACCCTCTTTTTGATCTTTCCAGGTACCCTGCACTGCCTTGATTTACCATCCTCACACATAACTATCATCCTGGCAGCGCCCAGCATCTTATCTACTATTCCAAACATCTCCCCATTATTCCTGTTTGGAACGGGTACACGACCTATCTTCTCTTCCTCATTCTCCTTTTCCATAGCCACAATTGATTATAATGTACTGATATATAAAATCTTTCAGCCCCTCCATCTCCTGTGAGATTTTAAAATATTGATTCTTGAAATTTTGTGGACATAGGCACTCATGAGTATGAAGAGTGTCACCAAGGAGAAAATTATTATGCTGTAAAATGTTGAATAGAAGCTGATCAATACGGTGAAGGAAGAAAAAATTACAATGCATATTCTAAGTTTTGCTTCCGTCCTCAGAAATTTCTCCTCCTCCTTTGTAATGTCTTCTGAGTGCTCTTTAATGATGTGATAAATCATGAACGACCAGAAGAGCATCATGAAAGAGAATAATGCAGAAAGATAGCGCAGTCCACCATTTCTGTAAACCAGCGGTATAAGGGATATTGATATTAAAATTAAAACATCGTAGACGGGAAAAACATCAGATTTTGGTGGATATTCTAGCCTTTCCATAACGTATATCCACCAGAACCAGATCACAATGACAGTTATCAGAAAAAATTCAATAATTTCATATGATGTTATGGACCTAAGCTGTGATATCAACTGTGCAGTAAATGCCATTGCAATGGCCACCACCATAGTAGCAAGTTCAAGGATTAGAAGATTTACGGTAACGAGGTCCTTTTCCTTCATCTGCATCTTCAATTATTAAATTACTATTAAAATTTTAATAATGGGGTTTGGTCCTCTCATAAACCTCCTTC
>PNIT01000115.1 GCA_002878135.1 Candidatus Aciduliprofundum sp. | reverse complement strand
CAGTGGACACTTTGATAAGTTCAGGGAATGGCTCATACATTCAGCTACAAGGGATGTTAGGATACAGGCAATACTAATCGCATGGTCATTCGGTGCCCTCATAGAGGGTCTTGTTGGTTTTGGATCCCCCTGGGCCTACGTTGTACCAATACTCATAAGCCTTGGGGTAGCCGATCTTGAGGCCATCAGGGTAGCGGCACTTGCAAACAATGCACCCGTTTCATATGGCGCACTTGGAGCTCCAATAATAATGCTTGCAGCCGTCACAGGTCTTCCATTGCTAAATCTATCTGCGAGCGTAGGAAGGATAGTGGCATTTCTGGCACTCTTCCCACCATGGCTGCTCATCTACCTTGTCTCCGGAAAGGAAGGTCTTAAAGAGGCATGGCCACTAGCAATAGTTGCTTCACTCAGCTACATTCTAGGCCAATTCCCCACATCAAACTTCATAGGTCCATATCTGCCAGATATAATGGGATCACTTACATCCTTTGCAATAATACTTGCATTCGTTCGTTACTGGAAACCTAAGAATCTCAGGGGCTTCGGCGGAAAGATACTTGATGAAAAGGAATTGAGGAGCAGCGATGTTAAATTTACTGCCGGTCAGGTGGCATGGCTCTTCCTGCCATTCATAGTTCTCATCATAGTGGTGGTGCTTGGAACAGGTCCCTGGTCACCCCTTCCAAAGATAGTGTTGCAGGTTTTCTCAGTAAAGGCAATATCATCCATCACGCATAAGGCTATGGCAGTTTCATTTATATTCTCACCATTCGTTGGAGGTACTTTCATATTCATCTCCTGGTTGATCATACTCGCCATACTCAGACCAAATATTCAGAAGTTCGGAGAGGCAATGAAGAAATCATTCAACCAGCTCTGGGGCGCTATAATCACGGCCATGTTCATGGTGGCCCTTGCAAATACATTCAACTATTCAGGAATGGCTGGATCTCTTGCATATGCATTCTCACAGGTGGGCTGGATATTCATACTTCTTGCACCAATACTCGGCTGGATTGGAGTTGCACTTTCCGGAAGCAACACATCTGCAAACGCCATGTTCGGATATCTGCAGTACTCCGTTGGACGCCTCCTTGGATTCCCGCCCTACCTACTACCATCCCTTGGATCCGTAGGTGCGGAGATTGGAAAACCTGTGGCTCCACAGACGGCAAGCGTTGGTGTTTCAACATCCAAATACCTGAGGAAGGAAGGTGACGTCATAAGGCATAACATGGGCTGGACCCTGGTAATACTATTCTATCTTATACTCATTGGCGTTCTTATACTTGTTTTCATGCCATGGGCTATGCAGTTCTAAAATCTTCCCCTTTTTATTTTTAATATAAGTCCAGGAATATCTATTTTCATCGGGCATACCTCCCTGCATCTTCCACACTGGAGACAGAGGTATGAGAGATCTCTTGCTATACTCCTATCACCTGTTATCGCTGTCCAGGGTATTCCAATGGCCGCTGTGTAAATGTGCCCCCAGGACCCATCCACCTCTGAGAATATTGGGCAGGAGAGCTGGCATGATCCGCATTTGATGCAGTAAAGTGTTTCTTTGAGTGAATCATCCCTTATTCTATTGTTGTCAAGCATTATTAGGTGAATCTCCCTTGGTCCGTTGGAGGTATCTACAGGTACACCATTTATGATGTGAATGTATGTGGTGTTCCTGAACCCAGCATAAACCGTCTGAACCACACAGGCTTTTATTGCATCCTGAAGCGTTGGATAGATCTTCTCAATGGATGTAATAACTATTATTTTTTCAGGAAGTGTGGATGTCAATGCACCATTCCCTTCATTTGTGATAAAAACAATGGATCCTGTATCCACTGCAAGGGCATTTGCACCTATTATACCAACATTGGCACTGAGAAATTTATCCCTCATGAAATGCCTTACCTCAAGAACCATGGATACAACATCATCCATTCTTTTTTTAACCACGGGATAGAGTACCTCCCTCGCCCTTCTCTCCGTCATGTTCACAGCAGGTGTGACCATATGGGCCGGTCTTCCATTGACAAGCTGTACAAGGAATTCGCCCAGGTCAGTTTCATAAAGTTTTACACCTTTACCCTCAAGGAAATGCCTGAGTTCAATCTCTTCACCAACAAGGCTCTTACTCTTCACAACTGTTGATTCATTACCTACAATGTTCAGGATCAATTCCCTTGCCTCATCAGCACTCCTTAAAAAATGGAGATATTTACCCCTTCCTTCAAATGATTTTCTGAATGACTCAATACTTTTGAGGGGATCCTCCAGCATAACCTTCTTCTTTTCCTTGATCTCCTCAGCCCATTTTACAGCATAGGGATGTCTCTCTATGGACCCATGCCTGTTTTTAAATTCCTCCCTCGTTGCCTCCTTTGATCCCTTCCTTAAATCATCATCCCTGAGTGAAAAAAGTATCCTTCTATGAAGATGGGAAAACATGAAATCACCTTAATATTATAACATGCAATTCCTTTGGTCCATGCGATGGCCTAACTATCTTTTTCTCAATATCTCCAGTTTTACTTGGCCCCTGTATTATCTGAATGGCGGATGCATTTCCCTTGATATTCTTCATTACATGGTCAATTGCATCAAGAAGCGTGGGAAATATTTTTTTCTCATCCGCAATTGCAATGTGTATCTCAGGAAGAAATGCTGCAAAGCTCTTCATTAGATTAAAATCAACAAGCACTATGGATCCGGATTCAGCTGCGAGTGCATCGGTTCCTGTGATCCCCACCCTCACATCCCTGATCTTTTCCTTAAGATTTTTTTCATTGCTCATGATATCCAGAGGGTAGAGCTTAGAATTTAATTTTTTAATTTCATTTTCAATGGATTCATCAAGACCTGAGTACATTATATCATTTTTACCAGCAATATCCATAATTAATTCTATCAGCTTTTCCCTTTCAATGAGATGGAAACTTCCACCATTTTCTTCGAGTGAATTTTTAAATTCTTCAAGAAGATCCTTCATAGATTGAAATAGAACATAGTTTATTTAAATATTTTATCAATCCCACCATTAAAAATCTAAATATTGAAAAATCTTAATAGAGCCTATGAGAAAAATACTCATGATACCGGGACCAATAGAGTATGAGCAGAATGTTTTGAGCGCCCTCGCCATGCCAACCATAGCACACACATCCAAGGAATTCCTTGGCATATTCAAGGAGACACTGGAAAAGACCATGAAGGTTTTTGACGCGAAGGAGGGTCTTCCCTTCGCACTTTCTGGTTCGGGTACACTTGCAATGGAGATAGGAACAGTCAATTTCATAAAGAGGGATTCCAATGTTCTTGTTGTAAATACTGGATATTTTGGAGACAGGTTTGTGGATCTATTCAGCAGATTCACAAAGAATGTTGATGTTTATAAGCCTCCTCTGGGCGATGCAGCGGACCCGAAGGTTGTTTATGAAAAGGTAAGCGGTAATAAGTATGACCTGGTAACAGTGACACACGTGGATACAAGCACAGGAATAAGGAATAATGTGAAGGAGATAGCCAAGTACTTCAAGGATCTTGATACAGTACTTGTGGTGGATGGTGTATGCTCAATAGGTGGCGAGGAATTCAGCATGGGATGGGGTGCGGATGTTGCATTCACAGCAAGCCAGAAGGCGCTTGGTGCACCACCGGGACTTGCTGTGGGAGTAGTAGGTCCTAAGGCCCTTAAGGTAATGGAGAAAAATCCGCCACTCTCATTCTTCTCAGACCTGAGGAAATGGCAGGGAGTGTTCAAGAATATGCTTGAACTCAAGCCAGGCTATTTCGGTACACCCAACGTTAACCTTATAACAGCTCTGAACGTTAGCCTGACAAACATCATGAATGAGGGCATGGAGAGAAGGATAAAGAGGCATGAGATAATAGCTGAGAGCTTCAGGGCCGGTATAAATGCGCTCGGTTTGAAGATGATACCCAACGGTTCATACGCAAATACGCTTTCTGTTCAATACCTGCCGGATAATGTTAAGCAGGCACAGTTCCTGCAGGATGCTGAGAGATACGGTGCAGTTTTCGCAGGTGGCCTGATACCCGAGATAAGGGAGAAATACTTCAGGATAGGCCACATGGGATCAGTAAGCTCCTCAGAGGTAATGATCTCCATAGGTGCAATTGAGAGATCACTCAAGAAGAATGGATACAATGTTAAGCTTGGCACCGGGCTTGCAGCGGCACAGGAAGTTCTGGCAAAGTACGACTTCGGAATGCCTCAATAAAATAATTTTAAATACACCTTTCCCTTATTTTTTTCCATGAAATTGCTGGCAATCGGTGCGTTGATCCTAATTCTTACACCAGTTCCATTTGTTTATGCCCAGAATACCTCCAATCCACCCTGGTTTTTTCAGGGGGCTTATCTTAACTATACGAATGTACTTATTCAGAATTCTTCGGTTCACAAGATTGTAAATGTTTCATATAAGATCATAGAGGTATCAGGATCAAGGTTCACGTATATGGTAATACCCGGGGAGCTGACAAGCTCCAATTATACTGTTGAAGCGAGCCTTGATCATCTGAATGGATTCCCCGCACTCAATTCAACACAGATATCCATGCTCAACATGGGCAATGCATCATTTATGAAGATAATAAAGCTCCCCTTCACAGAGGTAAACATAACAGTTAAGACAGGTGTCATGGCCTATACATCGGAGGGTGTTGTATCCTCTGACCTTGTAGTAACAAGGGTAACGTCAAAGCTGGACAGGAGCCTCTATGAAATAACATATACAAACTATTCAACATACTCCGGTGTTCTACTCAATATGAAGATAAAGTTTGGTAACGAAACAAAGTATGTCAGCAATCTTGTTTCTACGAACGTGCCCCTGGGGATACTTACCTGGCCCCAGATAATAGCGGAGTTCTTCGGAGTAATATTAATAGTCATTATAGTTGTTTATATGCTCAGGAGATACAGGAAAGCACGGATCAGATGATTTCAAGTATATCCCTTACATTTGCCCTCTTTAATCTTGAAAGGTTTGAGAGGCATATGGGGCACCAAACAAGTACATTATTCTTACCTGTTTTCAGGAGTTCATCCATCCTTGAATTTGCTATTGCAGTTGCGAGCCTGGGAGATATCAATTCAATGGGGCCTCCACAGCATCCTGTTTCCTTTCCTGAGTGTTCAGGTTTAGATGCATTGTTTTTAATGTTTATGTCAAGGTACCTGTTCAGGTAGCATGATTCATGGTCCACGTATGCGGATAGATCACCCAACTCTATGAATTCTGTATAGTGGTGTACCTCAGGATTGAAATCTGGATCAATCTCCCTGTAAATTACCCTGAGTGCGTAGGTTGTATGTGGGTCAAGCGTAATAAGCTTCCTTTTTCCTATTATTGAGATCATCTTTCTTGCATAATCATCAAAGTATTTGCTGCCCATCTCATAGAATATTATTCCCGTGTAATAGTCTATGGAAAAATCATAACCAAGGTCAATCCTTTCCCTGAGCTTATTGTAGGCATTGACAACAATTCTTCTATATCTTTCCTTCTCCTTGGGCCTTACCACCTTCCATACAATATTTTTTACATAGGGATAAATGGAAAAGAATCTTTCCTCGATATTTTCCAGCCTTTCCATTATTTCCCTCAGAGATTCCAGGTAGGGTGTGATCTGGTATAGCTGACCAGTAAAAAGATAGTACTCATGGTCAGGTGAATCCTCAATGATCCTTTCCCTTTTAATGCCCAGGGGCATGAGATCTTTCAGGGATTCCTTTGCAATGATGTCTATGAACTCTCCAATATCCATGTTTAATGTTTAAGCAATTTCATCTAATAAATCTTTCAAAAAAATTCGTTAAGTAGAAATACTTCTAGAAAAATCAATTTTTCATAATTTTCTGTGATTTCTTCATTCTTTGATTCTATTCATTGAATCATTAAAAAAGGAGGGCGGATGGCGTTACATAGCATTCCTAAACAAAGAATTTACACAAAGTTAAAAAAATTAGAAAAAAATATTATTATGTGGAAAACATTGAGGAACATATGCAAAAGATAAAGGAACTCTTCAATGATGATCTGGTTGAGAAGGAAGTTGATACAAGGGGATGGATATACAGATGGAGGGAAAGCGGGAAGATAATATTCATCGTTTTGAGGGATTCAACGGGCATAATACAGGTGACGGTCTCCAGGGATAACGTTAGCGAGGAAGACTTCAACTCCGCAAAATCCGCTGGAATAGAGAGTTCTGTGATTGTTTCAGGCATAGTTAAGAAGGATGAAAGGGCACCGGGAGGATTTGAGATACTTGCAAAGAAATTCAAGGTAATAGGACTGAGTCAGAATTTTCCAATAACCAAGGATAAGAGTGATGAATTCCTTCTTGACATGAGGCATCTCTGGTTAAGATCCAGGGAGATGACCGCAGTACTTAAAATAAGATCAACAATCTTTGATATGCTCCACGACTTTTTCAGGAAGGAGGGATATTACGAGGTACAGGCTCCAATGTTTGTTAGCTCTGCCGTTGAGGGTGGATCAACACTTTTTGAGGTACCATACTTTGGTAGAAAGGCATATCTAACTCAGAGCTCACAGTTCTACCTGGAGACATTCATCTTTTCACTTGAGAATGTATACACTGTTGCACCAAGCTTCAGGGCAGAAAAATCAAGGACTAGGAGGCACCTTACAGAATTCTGGCACCTTGAGGCTGAGGCTGCATGGATAGGAAATGATGATATGATGAAGCTTGAGGAGAGGATGATAATGCATGTTATTGAGGGTATCCTCGAAAAAAATAGGGAGGAACTTATACTCCTCAAGAGGGACATTTCAAAGCTTGAATCATTGTCTTTGCCATTCAATAGAATGGAATATGCAGATGTTATAAAGATTGGGAAGGATGTTGGTCTTGATCTGGAATACGGTGCTGACCTTGGTGCGGACGAGGAATATGCAATAACACAGAAGTTTGATAAACCCACCTTCGTCATACACTTCCCAAAGGAGATAAAGCCATTTTATCACAGGCCAGATCCTGAGAACCCCTCTGTGGTGCTCAACCATGATCTGCTGGCACCAGAGGGCTATGGTGAGATTATAGGTGGTGGTGAGAGAATATACGATCTGAATGAACTCCTGCAGAGGATAAAGGAGGAGAATCTCAATCCCGAGGATTATTCCTGGTATATTGACCTGAGGAGATATGGAACTGTACCTCATTCGGGCTTCGGTCTTGGTATAGATAGGCTTGTTTGGTGGATAGCCGCACTTGATCATATAAAATATGCTGTTCCATATCCAAGGAATGTAAGGAGGCTTGTACCATGAGGGAATATCCAATTAAAAAGAATCACAGGATAGATGATGAGATGCTCCATTCACTCATGAAAGAGATATTCGGAAATGTATCCAGGGAAGGTGATTTCCATGTCTCCTCCTACGGTTCACTGGATGTGATAAGGGTTAAATTTTCAGGTAAGAATCTTCTCGTTGAAACAAGTTCAAATAACAAAAAGGAACTCTACCAGGAAACAATTTCAAGGTATAATAATTTCATAGAGAGGGCAACGGGGTATTCAGCCAAGGAGAGAAAGAAATTGCTCACTAAAATATAGCCCGAGTGGGGTAGTATGGATTATCCTGGAGGCCTGCGGAGCCTCTGACCCGGGTTCAAATCCCGGCTCGGGCGCTGAGATATATGTCTAAAAAATTCATTCCATTATCCAGATAATATTTTCATACCCTTTTAACAGTCGATGTTCATAATTTAAAATCTATGGCTATCTGTCTTATGCTAGATCCTCTTTTTCTGGAGTTAATGATATATGTGATTTTGCGTGAAGTAAGTTTCCTGTAGCCCATATCTGACCACAAGCTTT
>PNIT01000176.1 GCA_002878135.1 Candidatus Aciduliprofundum sp. | reverse complement strand
AAAATTATTAATGAGAGATTTTAGAAAACTTTATATATTTAATCTATTTATATATATTGGGTGAATGTTATGCCGGAACTTGATGAGAAGGATGAGCAGCTCATAAAGAATCTTGTAAAGGCAGGTTTACAGAGGAACATTGCAAAGGCGCTCGTTTATCTAAAGAAGGTAGAGGAATCAACATCAGTTGAGATTGAGAGGGCAGCAAGATTGAGGCAGCCTGAGGTATCAATTGCAATGCAGCTACTTGAGAAAAAGGGATGGATAGTAAAGAAGGACATAAAGAAGGAAGGAAAGGGAAGGCCCGTCTATAAATACAGGCTGAGCAAGCCCTTCTCAGAGATTGTTGCAGAGATAGAGAATGATCTTAACAAGAAGATTGAGGAGATTAAATCCATCATAGAGGGACTTAAATCCTACTGAATTCCCAAATCTTTTTTATAATTTTTATACAATTTATATATAATATATCCTAGGATTGCAATCCCTATACCCACTATCACTGGATCAAGCCTTGAGAATGCCGTGAATATTATGGTCCATCTCTCCTTAAGAAGATAACCAAATACACCCAAAAATATGCTCCATATGAGGGATCCAAGGAATGTGTAAAGAAGGAACCTGTAGGTATCCATCCTTGCTATGCCCGCTGGAAGGGATATGAATGTCCTTATTACGGGCACAAGCCTTGTTGTGAATAAAGATATACTACCATACCTGCTGAACCATCTCTCTGCCCTCTCCAGGTTCTCCCTGTCTATAAGCATGTATTTTCCATATTTAATTATGAAATGCCTTCCACCATAGTAACCTATGAGGAATGCTATGTAGGATCCAGCAAGGCCACCTAGGGTGGCAGATAATATTACACCATATATGTTCAATACACCCTTGTATGCAAGATATCCGCCGAATGGTATCACCACCTCCGAGGGTATTGGTAGCATCATGCTCTCAAGGAGCATGAGGAAGAATATTGCAGCATAACCGTACTTCGCAAGGAAATCGATTATAAGGGCTATGGCTATCTCCGTTATACTCATTTAAAAAGATAAAATAATAATAGTATTTAAAATTCTTTGGTACGGGTTTCTAAAATTCATCGGGAATATTCTGAAGAACGGGCCTTGATTCTATCTTTCCCTCCTTCCTGAGTTTAACGTGCTCCTTCATCATGCACCTGTCCATTACCACATCTATGCCATTCCTCCTTGCTATCTCTGCTGCCTTCTCATTTATTATGCCTTCCTGGAGCCAGAGAACCTTCACCCTTTTCTTTACAATATCGTCTATGACATCCATCACCTTTTCGCTCGGAAGGAATACATCTGCGACATCTATTTCATCGGGTATGTCAAGTATGCTCCTGTATGCCTTTATGCCACCTATGTATTCTGCCTTAGGGTTCACGGGATAGCATATGTAACCATGGCGCATGAGATACCTCATGACGCTCCTGCTGGGCTTGGTTCTGTCCGTGGAGGCCCCTATGACGGCGATCTTTTTTGTATTCAAAAGGATCTCCTCTATGTTCATGATCAGGCCTCTATGAATGCCTTATATCCCCTGTATGCACTCCATAGATCAAGCTTGCTCACGACCTCGAAGGGTGAATGCATGCTCAGGAGACCTGGTCCAATGTCAACAACGTTCATGCCATACCTTGCCAGGTATTTTGCCACAGTGCCACCGCCGCCCTCATCCACCTTACCGAGAAGACCGAACTGGTAAATTACACCCTTTGAATCGAATATGTTCCTTATCTCAGCCATGAGTTCTGCCTGTGCCTCACTTGAACTGTACTTTCCACCGCTTCCTGTGTACTTTGTAACTATTACACCATTCCCCGCCCTTGCTGCGTTGTTCATATCATGGACCTGCTTGAACAGTGGGTTTACAACGGCGTTAACATCGGCACTTATCACCTTTGATGAGTGCATTATGTCCAGGAGTTTACCGTAGGAATAATCCCTACCGGATGCATCGAGTACCTTGGTGATAACATATTCCACAAGGTTGCTCTGGGCACCAACATTTCCATCGCTTCCTATCTCCTCCTTATCAAACAGTATTACGATTGTATTATTCTCAGGCCTTGAATCAAGCAGTGCCCTGACTGATGTGTATGCACATATCCTGTCATCCTGTCCGTAGGCACCGAGCATGGATCTGTCAAGACCCACATCCCTTGGCTGTGAGGCCGGAACCACCTCAAGGTCAGCTGAATAGAGATCATCTTCCTCTATCGAATACTTCTCCTTCAGGAGCTTCAAAAGAGCCTTCTTGAATGGGCTCTTCTCCTCATCCTTCTCCGGTATGTGTGATATGAGGAGCTGTAGATCCTCACCCTCAAATCCCTCCAGTAACTTCTTCTCACCCTGTACCTTCCTTGAAAGGTGTGGAAGTAGATCGGGTATTGTGAAAACTGGATCATCCTCTTCCTCGCCAACAACAATGTTCACCTTTTTACCAGATTTTGTCACCACTATACCGTGTATTGCAAGGGGCCTTGATACCCACTGATACTTCTTTATCCCACCGTAGTAATGTGTCTTGAAGAGAACAAGGTGGGAATCCTTATCCTCAACTATGGGCGCAGGCTTGAGATCAAGCCTTGGTGAATCTATGTGTGATGCTATTATCCTGTATGGTTTCTCCGGATCATCCCCAATGAATACGAATGCAACTGCCTTCTCATTCTTTACCAGGTAGTACTTACCATTCTTCTTTATTCCCTTTCCCAGGGGCCTGAACCCCTTCTTCTCAGCAAGGTTGAGGAAGTATGTTACTGCCTCCCTCTCTGTCTTTACCTTTCTGAGGAATTCCATGTAATCCCTGGAAAAATCCATTATCTCATCCTTCTCCTTTTCACCTATCTTCAGCCATCCTATCTTTTCATCCATAATATATCACCTCTCTACAGCAATTGATGCATAACCTACAACATCATTCATCCTGAAAACATCACCGCTTGTGGCATACTTCAGCAATCTTGCCCTTCCACCAGTTGCAAGGAGCATGGTGGCTATTGGACCATAGCCGCATGCGGTTATATTGTATCTCCTCAGGGCTTCGTAAAAACCCTTCACATCCCCCTCCAGTATCCTTTCTATGCCCTTCATATCCCTCTCGTAAGCAATTTCCCTGGGTACATAATGGGAAAAATCAGATGACGCTATTATAACCACATCCCTTCCTGTGATTGCATCCTTTATGATCTTTGAGAGCTCAAGGGCAAAATCGTACTCCTGTGCCATCATAACTATTGGAACTATCCTCACATCCCTCCTGAAGAACTGCAGAAATGGTATCTGTACCTCCAGTGAATGTTCATATGCGTGTGCATCGCTGTCAAGATCCACGATGTCCCTGTGTATTGCCCTTGCAATCTCCTTATCCACCCTTGCTACCCCCAGGGGTGTCCTGAAATCCTCCATGGTAATGGAGACAAGTGATCCCATGCCCGTATGGTTTGGCCCTATAATTATGAATGTCTCAGGAAAACCATCCATGGCAAGTTCAGCATAGAAATGCGCAGCAACCGGACCCGAATATATGTATCCCGCATGGGGCACAACACCCCCAAGTATCCTTCCTTCCCTTCTCTCTGAAAGCACAGGTACCCTTCCAGGGCCTATGGGATGAAGGAAGGAGAGCTCAATGGCCCTCAGGAGCTCCCCAGGTTCCGATGGATAAAATTCACCTGCTACTGCTGGCTCCCTCATAGAGGTGCCTCGAAATCCTCTACCTTGTATGGGAACTCATCGTAGGACTTTATCTTACCCTTCAGAAGTGATACCTCCCTCGCCATGAGATAGTATACGAGAGCAAGGGCCTTTCTTCCCTTGTTGTTTGTGGGAATAACTACATCAACATATGATATCCTGTTGTTTGCATCGCAAAGAGCAACAATGGGTACCCCTATCTTCACAGCCTCGTTCATGGCCTGTGAATCCGTTATGGGATCATTCACCAGAAGAACATCTATCTCTGTGTAGTTGGGTAGATTTGGGTTGGTTAATGTGCCAGGTATGAACCTTCCCACTATGTACTTTGCACCTGTTACCTTTGCAAACATCTTTGTTGGCTGCTGTGCGTACTGTCTCTGTGCTACTAGAAGCACCTTATCCATGTCAAACCTTGATAGGAATTTTGATGCTATCCTCAGCCTCTCATCAGTCTTTGCAATGTCAAGTATGTTCAGGCCATCTGAGCGTACCTTGAAGATGAATGGTACCATCTGCCTTGATTTCACCTGCGTTCCTATCTGCACACCTGCCTTGAGATATTCCTCCTCTGATACAAGCAATTCAACCATCCTTATTCCTCCATCTCTTCCTCTATCCTTATCAGCTGGTTCAATTTTGCGGTCCTTTCACCGCCAACAGTTCCAGTCTTTATGTAATCAGCGTTAAGACCCACCGCTATATCAGCCAGGGCTGAATCCTCAGTCTCCCCGCTCCTGTGGGAGAAGACTGTTGAATATGCAGATTCCTTAGCAAAATTCACTGTCTTTATGAAATCGCTAAGGGTCCCTATCTGGTTTGGTTTGAGGAGTATCGCATTTGCAGCATTTATTTCAACGCCTTTCCTCAACCTCTCAATATTTGTTACGAAGAGATCATCACCAACTATGAGGCACTTTGAGCCCACCATCTCTGTGAGCTTTGCAAATCCCTCAAAATCATTCTCCTCAAGTGGATCCTCTACAATGAAGAGACCATACTTTTCAACAAGCTCTGCAACATAATTTATCTGTTCCTCCCTTGAAAGCTCCCTGTCCCTGTATCTGTATTTTCCATTCACATAGAATGAGGATGCTGCAAAATCAGCGGCTGGATATATCTTGTATCCAGTTGAGGACCTGTACTCATCTATAACATCCACAAGTATCTGGAAGGCATCCTCATCCTTTATTGAAGCCACCCATGCCTTCTCATCCCCCATGCCTATGGATACACCTGGCATCTTCTCCTTGAGCTTTTTACCTATGGCCTTGTGTATCTCAGCATTTGTGAATACTGAGTTTTTCACACTATCTGCCATTGTTAGAACAAGGAATTCCTGTATCGTTGTTCCATTGATTGCATGCTTTCCACCACCTATCACATTACCCAGGGGGAATGGTATCCTTATGGAGTTAATTCCACCCACATACCTGTAAAGTGGTATACCGAGAAAATCTGCTCCAGCCTTGGCAACTGCAATTGATGTGGCTATGGCCACATTGCCCCCTATGTTTGAAAAATTATCTGTGCCATCTATCTCATGGAGAATGGAATCTATGCCCTTCTGATCAAGGGCATCCAGGCCTATCAGCTCTGGAACCACCTTTTCCTTGAAAATCCTTACTGCCTCATCCACACCCTTGGGTGGATAATCCTTCACCTCATGGGACCCCTTGCTCGCCCCCGCAGGTGCAATTGCACTGCCGAATGCACCTGAGATGGTCAATACATCCACCTCAACGGTTGGATTGCCCCTTGAGTCAAGTATCTTCCGGATGTTAACGCTGTCTATAATGCTCATGCTTTCACCTTATGTTCATCATTTATTTAAATCCTTTTTATGTCTGATTGCTGCCTGTGCTGCCGCAAGCCTTGCTATGGGTATCCTGTAGGGTGATGCTGAAACATAGTCAAGACCTATGATATGGCAGAATTCGATTGAGGAGGGTTCTCCACCGTGTTCACCGCATATACCCAGCTCAAGGTTTGGATTGCCCCTTCTGCCCTTCTCCTTTGCTATCTTCATCAGTTCACCAACGCCTTCCCTGTCCAGAATCTCGAAAGGATTGTCCTTCAGGACACCAAGTTCAAGGTATTTGTTCATGAATATGGCCTCCACATCATCCCTGGAGAATCCAAACGTCATCTGTGTAAGGTCATTTGTTCCAAATGAGAAGAAGTCCACGTGCTTTGCTATCTTATCCGCAACAAGGGCACCCCTGGGCACCTCGAGCATCGTTCCGAACATGTACTTTATCCTTCCCTTTGATTCCTCCTCGGCTATGGGTATGAGCCTCTCCCTGAGTATTCTTATCTCCCCCTCAATACCCACAAGGGGTATCATTATCTCAGGTATCACATTCTTCCCCTCTTCCTTCACCTTCACAGCTGCCCTGATTATGGCCCTCACCTGCATCTCATATATCTCAGGATAGATTATTCCCACCCTGCATCCCCTGAAACCTATCATGGGGTTGAATTCCTCCAGTGCCATTACCGTCCTGAGGATCCTGTCCTTCTCGTTGATTTCCTCTATGATTGCATCCATCTCCTTGAGTGTTTTAGATTCCCTGAGCTTCATCTTAAGCTCATTTATATCATTTATTAGCTCAAGATGCTTAGGAAGGAACTCATGCAGAGGTGGATCCAGGAGCCTTATTATAACGGGGAATCCGTCCATTATCCTGAAGAATTCCACGAAGTCCTTTGTCTGCATATCAAGCAGCCTGTTCAGATGTTCCACCCTCTCCTCCTTTGTTTTGCTCATTATCATGGCCTGCATTATTGGGAGCCTGTCAGCACCGAGGAACATCCTCTCTGTCCTTGCAAGACCTATGCCCTCAGCACCAAATTCCCTGGCTATGCTTGCCTCCTCCGGGGTATTGGCATTGGCCCTTATGCCGAGCTTCCTCACCTCATCGCAGTATTTCAGGAATTCCCTCAGCTCAGGTGAAAGTCCAGGAACCGAGACTGGCACAGCACCAAGATAAACGGATCCTGTGGTACCATCCACCGTTATAACGTCTAGCTCCTTCACTGTGAATCCCCTTGACTGGAAGATCCTTGCCTTCATGTCTATCTTTACTTCCTCTGAACCTACCACGGCGGGTTTACCCATTGCCCTTGCCACCACCGCAGCATGGGATGTCATTCCTCCCCTGGACGTCAGAACACCCTGGGCCACAGCTATTCCATGGACATCATCCGCCATGGTCTCTGGCCTCACCAGTATCACCTTTTCACCCTTCTGTGACAGTATTACAGCGGTATCTGGATCAAAAACCACCTTTCCTATGCCTGCACCTGGTGATGCTGCCAGGCCCTTTGCAATCAATGTCTTCTGTGCCCTCTCATCCACCTGTGGATGCAGGAGCTGATCAACAGTGGATGGTTCTACGCGCATTATCATCTCTTCCTTATCTATTATACCTTCATGGAAGAAATCCACAGCTATCTTGACCGCTGCCCTTGCATTCCTCTTCGCACTCCTTGTCTGAAGTAGATAGAATTTACCCTTCTCCACTGTGAATTCTATGTCCTGCACATCCCTGTAGTGTTTCTCCAGTATCTCTGCACTCCTTACCAGCTCCCTGTAAGCCTCAGGTATCTCCTTTTCCATCTCAGCAATGGGCTTTGGTGTTCTTATACCTGCAACAACATCCTCACCCTGGGCATTGGTCAGGTACTCACCGAAAAGCACCTTTTCACCTGTGCTTGGATTCCTGGTGAATGCAACACCTGTGGCGGAATCTGGTCCCATATTCCCAAATACCATCATAACTATGCTAACTGCTGTACCCAGGTCCTCTGGAATATTGTTGAGCTTCCTGTAGACCTTCGCCCTCTCATTGTTCCAGGATTCAAAAACAGCCCTGATGGATAATTCAAGCTGCTTGTAGGGATCCTGTGGGAATTCCTTTCCATGATCCTTAATGATTTTTTTGTACACCTCAACAAGCTCCTTCAGTGATTCAGTGTTAAGATCTATGTCATTCTTTGCGTTGTATTTTTTCTTAATCTCATCCATGGCATTTTCAAAATTTTCTCCGGGTACGTTTAAAACTATCCTACCGAACATCTGAATTAACCTTCTGTATGAATCGTAAGCAAACCTTTCATTGTTTGTCTTTTTGGCCAGGCCCTTCACAGTTTTATCGTTTAGGCCTACATTCAATACTGTGTCCATCATACCTGGCATTGAAACAGGTGCACCTGATCGAACAGACACAAGAAGTGGATTCTTTTCGTCACCGAACTTCTTACCTGCCTTTTCCTCAAGTTTTTTCATGGATTCGAGTACCTGATCCCAGAGCCCCTCAGGAAAATTCCCTGTTTTTATGTATACCTTGCATGCTTCAGTTGTGATGGTAAAACCGGGAGGAACAGAAAGACCTATGTTTGTCATCTCAGAGAGACCTGCACCCTTCCCACCTAAAAGATCCTTCATATCCTTGTTTCCTTCCTCGAAAAAGTAAATGTATTTCATCATATCACCTTAATAAGTGAATTCCTTAATTGTAGATATAATTTTTCATTACACCCTTCTGAGAAATTTTACTTTGATTCCCGAGATTTTTAAATATACACCCCTATTTATTAATATAATATTCATATTTTCTTTTAAGATACATAAAATTTCTTCTTCTATAGTAAATAACAATCTTTTCATAAAAGATCTTTGACAGTAAAATCAGGGATATGTGATAGAAGGCATCAATGTATTCTTTCAAATCTTTTTCTTTAATTGCATAATTTATATATTTAAAAATTTCTATAATTGAAATATTAATTCTTTCTCCATATAAATGAATGAAAAATTTATTTTTAATTATATGATAATCAATTATAGGTGCTAAGAACTTATCCTTTTTTATTATTTCATAGATTATTCCATTACTCCTGATTGACTTGTACCAGAATTCTATTTTATTTCTTGCTAAATCTTTTTCATCCGTGCCAATGAAGACTGAAGAACTTTGATGCACCCTGTATTTCGTCAATTTTTCTCTTGAGAGAATAAACATCCTAGGTTCTTGATAAACTGATATAAAAAACATAAAAACATCAGGATTCGTTGAAATTAATTTTAATTCATTCAGATATGGAGAAATTTTATTTTTTTTCACACTGATACTGCTCATATTGAAGAAAAGTCCATAACCAATTAATTTTAATAGTTGATCAAGACTTTTGATTTCTTTAAAGACTAAATCTTGGTCCAGTTCTTCTATCCAGAATTTTATGGAATTCCCTTTTTCATCTATGAAGTATGCACCATTATGGAAATAGGATAATTCATCGTATTTCTTAAATTTATTAAAAACAGTCTGCAATTTTTCAGGGAAAAATAGATCATCATCCAGAAAACATAAGACATCCCCCTCCGATTTCTCAATTCCTAGTGCAAGATCTTCCCCTATCGTGCTTTCATCCCTGGTGAATATGTTTCTTATACCATTTTGCTCTATAATTCTGTCTATCTCTTCATCCTTAAAATTCTTGATTACCAGGATCTCATAGTTTGATCTTTCAAGTGTTTGATTTAATGCAGACTGAATGGCTTCCTTAAGAAATTCCTTCCTGTTATGGGCAGTTATTATCACCGATATGTACGGTTTTCTATTAACTGTTTCCATTATATATACCCCATAAAATGTTTCTGATATAAATAATTACCAGTGCACAGAAATCGTGATCCCAAAAAAAAAATTCCATAGCGATGAGAATTACATCTTAAATTCTTCGGGTACTTTAATTCATTAGTAAATACGGGCTTTTTAAGAAATCTTTAATCTATGAACTCTATTTAACATCATCCTTTTAATCTTTTTTAATGTCTTTAATTTAAAAGAGAAATAAAGGAAAATTATGAAGAATTAATCTTTCTGAGAGGATTTTTACCTGTTTATTCCTGATAAAATTGGCAAAAATTATAACAAAAAATTAATTAAGTAAACCATCTTATAATTTATAGGTGATATAAGATGGTGGAAACTTGGCTAAAATTCTTCACGGAGGATATTAAAAACGATGTGGAGAAATTGATGGCTGAAAGGAGAAAGGGATTTTTTGAATCGGTGCTACCTCCAGTGGATATAGTGGAGATAGACAACAATCTTGTAATCACCGCTGACCTGCCAGGTCTAAGGAAAGAGGACATAAACGTGGAGATCAGCTCCGCATACCTCAAGATACAGGTGAACAGGAAGATAGATTACGGTGAAAAATCACTTGTACATGTGAGGCAGAGACCTGAGAGATTCTATAAGAGAATATTATTACCCGTGAATGTTGAGGAGGAAAAAGCAACATCAAAGTATGAGAATGGAGTTTTGACTGTGACTGTTCCAATAGGAAAGGCTTCAAAGATAAAGGTGGAATGATCATTTAAAGTAAAAATAGATGAAGAGTAAAGCAGATAAAGTGAATCCCACGGCAGAAATCAGGGGATAGCTCAGAGCAAGTATTGAGCTTCCAACCAGTATCGAACCAGGAATCATATAATCATAGATCTTTTTATCCTCCCTTTTATAGTTAGATTGCATGTCGAGATAATCATCAAGCTTTGGTATTATCCTCATAATTGCCCTGTAATTTGAAACAATTGATTCAAACTCTGATGATAATGTACTAGTTATGAGCTCCCTCCTCATTCCAGGTGAATCGAGTATCCTTCCAACAGTGGCGAGCATATTGAACTCAGGATCCAGGGTAAGGGCAACACCCTCCATGAGAACGTACATTCTTATGAATAGTGCCAGGTTATCCGGAAGCCTGAATGGAAACTCATAGAATATCCTATTTGCAAAGTTTACTAGCTCCCTTACTTCGTATTCGCTTACCTGCTGCCCCTCAAGTGACCTCAGGGCAAGAGCAATTCCCTTCTTTATAACATACCTGTCAGCGTAAGGATCAAGGGCATCGAGCCTTATCATGGCATCTATTATCATATCAGGATCCTTGGATATGAGGGCATTGTAGAGAAGGAATAGGTTCCTTCTCGTCTTTTTATCCAGTCTTCCCACCATACCAAAATCGTAGAGTATCAGAGACCCATCCTCATCCACATATATGTTACCTGGATGTGGGTCGGCATGGAAAACATTATCCTTAATAACCATGGTGGTGAATACCTCGACCACCCTGGATGCAAGTGATTTCAGGTCAAATCCCTTCTCCTTGAGTTTTTCAACATCCGTTATCTTAATTCCGGGTATGTACTCCATTGGTAGAACCTTTTCCCTCACAAGATCCAAGTATATGCCTGGTATCCTCAGGTCCTTTTCCCTTGAGTAAAGATTTCCAGATATCTCAAGAAGGTTCCTTGCCTCCTTTCTATAATCCATCTCGTCGTATATGCTCCTTTCAAATGTTGATATCATCCTCTGTGCCATGAAGTAGAATTCATCGCCCATCAGGACCTTAAAAAGAAACTTCATGCTCTTTATTGCACCCAGGTCAAGTTCCACCCTCCTCCTTATCCCCGGCCTGAGGACCTTAACAACTATCCTCCTTCCATTGAGCTTTGCCAGATGAACCTGTCCAAGGCTTGCTGAAAAGATTGGTTCACTTTCAAATTCTTCAAAGACGGACTCCAGTGGTCTTCCGTACTCCTCCTCTATCTCCTTCCTTATCTCCTCGAATGGAGCTGGTGGAACAATATCCTGTAGCTCCGACATCTTGTCTATGTACTCCTGGGGGAACATGTCACCCCTGGATGAAAGGGCCTGCCCAAATTTTATGAATGTAGGGCCCAGCCTGTAGAATATTTCAACATTCTTCTCCGCAAGCTTCCTCACCTTTTCACTCCTGCCCTTCTTTGAATATCTATGGATCTTCCTTATTATCAGGAGAAACCTCAGAACGGAGATGTAGATCTTCCTTTTATGTGCCCTTATTTCGGATCTTGTTACCTGCATACTCACCCTTAAAATTTCAGGTTATTTAAAATTCCCCCAAAAAAGTAAATAAAAGAGATCATATTGTGAAATATGGATCTCAGGTTTATTTGTTCAGATTCACAGGGTGTGAGGTCCATGGCAATTTTCATAGATTCTGGCATCAAGATATCCATAGATCCATCGGCATCGCTTGGACCTTACAGGTATGGCCTGAGACCAACGGAGATTGAGTACAGGAAGCTCCAGGAGTGCAAGAAGAAAATAAATTCACTTGCAGAAGCTTCGGACATAATAATTATCACTCATTACCACTATGATCACTATGACCCTGAGGGGAATTTTTATGACAACAAGAGGCTAATAATTAAGAATCCAGAGAAAAACATAAACAGGAGCCAGAGGATAAGGGCTGAGTATTTCATAAACAGGATAAAAAAATATGAGATAGGTGACTCAAACACATTTGATATCTCAGGAACAAGGATAAAGATTTCACCCCCATTCCATCACGGGGATGAGAAATCGAAACTGGGTTTCGTATTCTCAGTAACAGTGGAAAGGAATGGTAAGGTACTATTTTCTTCAGATGTTGAAGGGCCGATTGTTGAATCCGTTGCAGATTACATAATAAATGAGAATCCTGATCTGGCCATCATTGATGGACCACCAACATATTTCCTTGGCTACAGATTCTCCCAGAGGGATCTCGAGAGGAGCATTGAAAACCTGAAAAAAATATCAAAAGAGATAGATAGAGTGGTTCTTGATCACCATCTGCTCAGGGACCTTAGCTACAGGGAAAGGCTGGGGGATGTTTATAAAAATGGTAATATCTTCACATACGCGGAGATGAACAATGAGGAAATAAACATGTTGGAGGCACACAGGAAGGATCTATACAAGCAGGGTAGCAGGGAGATGGATCTTGAATTTGAGGAATAGATTTCGAATCTTTTAAATATGGAGTTTCAATAGAGGTATCATTGAATTTAAAGAGGTAGATCCCATGGAGAAGATTGAGGCAGATTTATTGATACTTGGTGCAGGTCTCGCGGGACTCAGGGCAGCAATATCCGCTGCCGAAACAGATAAGAACATAAAGATTGCAGTCATATCAAAGCTATTTTTCCTCAGATCCCATTCTGTAGCGGCAGAGGGAGGTACAGCAGCCGTTCTTTATGAGGGTGATAGCTATGATTTACACGCTTACGATACTATAAAGGGTAGCGATTACCTTGCGGATCAGGATGCCGTTGAAATATTCGTAAGGACAATGCCCAAGGAGATTCTTGACCTTGATCACTGGGGATGTCCCTGGAGCAGGTTACCCGATGGAAGGATTGCACAGAGACCATTCGGTGGTCACAGCTTCCCCAGGGCAACATACGCTGCAGACAGGACAGGTTTTCATGCGCTTCATACCCTCTATGAGAGGATGCTTTTCTATGAAAACATAGAGAGGTACCAGGAGTATTTCGTAACATCCTTCATAATAAATAAGGAGGGATTCTCAGGACTCACCGCCATAAACATGAAGAATGGTGAATTTGTTCTCTTCAGGGGAAAGGCCCTGATAATTGCCACCGGAGGCCTGGGGAGGCTATACTCATTCACCACATATTCACATACGGTCACAGGTGATGGTGCTGCAATGGCACTGAAGGCAGGCATGCAGCTGAAGGACATGGAGTTCATTCAGTTCCACCCCACTGGTATAGTACCATCCGGCATACTCATAACCGAGGGTGCAAGGGGTGAGGGAGGATATCTCCTCAACAACAAGAATGAAAGGTTCATGCAGAAATATGCACCGCAGAAGATGGAACTTGCACCCAGGGATGTTGTTTCAAGATCCATGATGTGGGAGATACAGGAGGGCAGGGGCTTTACAGGTCCATGGGGACCCTACCTGCTCCTTGACCTGAGGCACCTGGGTGATGCAAAGATAAGGGAAAGATTACCCGCCATAAGGGATATTGCAATTAAATTCAATGGAATAGATCCAAAGGATGAACCATTGCCTGTTAGGCCTGCTGCACATTACACCATGGGTGGAATACATGCGGATAATGATACAAGCACACCGGTAAAGGGAATATTCACAGCAGGTGAGGCCTCATGCATAAGCATACATGGTGCAAACAGGCTTGGATCAAATTCAACTGCAGAGTGCCTTGTTTTCGGTGACATTTCCGGAAGGAATGCGGCACTATATGTTAAGAATGCAAGGATGAACGACATAGACATGGAGAAGGTGAAGGCGGAGGAGAACAGGATCTATGTTGAGGCTTTCAAGAAGAGGGGTGATGAAACAGTCCCACTTCTGAGGAGAGAACTTAACAACACCATGCAGGAGAAGGTGGGCATATTCAGGAATGAGAAGGATCTCCTTGACGCACTGAAGATTGTTAAATCACTCCAGGAGAGGTTCAGGAATGTATATGTGGAGGACAGGGTGATGGAATACAACACAAACCTGTTCACTTACCTTGAGCTTGATAACTTACTGGAGGTGGCGGAGGTGGTAATACTTGGAGCAATTGCGAGGAAGGAAAGCAGGGGTGCTCACTATAGAACAGATTATCCAAAGAGGGATGATGTGAACTGGATGAAACATACAATTGCACAGAAGGTCAATGGGGAGATACAGCTCAGCTACATACCTGTAAGGGTAACAAAATGGAAACCGGAGGAAAGGAAGTACTGAGGTGATCATATGGATAAGGTAATCTTTAGGATAAAGAAGGGTACGCCAGAAAAATGGGAATACAGGGATTATGAGGTGCCAGTGGAGAATGGTACCACTATACTGGATGCCCTCTATTACATAAGGGATAACATTGACAGAACACTCTCCTTCAGGGCATCATGCAGGATGGAGGTGTGCGGATCCTGTGCAGTAATGGTTAACAATTTTCCAAGAACTGCATGCTCCACACAGATAAAAACCATTGGTAAGAAGGTGATAACACTTGAACCACTGGCAGGCTATCCCTGGATAAGGGATCTTGTGGTTGATTTTGATGGTTTCTTCAAGAAGCATGAGAGTGTGAAACCATATCTCATAAGGAAGGATAATCCTGAGGGGCAGCTGCTTCAATCCCCTGAACAGCTTGCAAAATACAAGCAATTTACACTATGTATAAAATGCGGTGCGTGCCTTGCCGCATGCCCGGTGGCCGTAAGCGATCCTTTCTATCTTGGCCCAGCAGCACTTGCTGCGGCATACAGGTTCAATGCCGATAGCAGGGACCAGGGTAAAAACCTTAGGCTGGCGGTTGTTAGCGATGCAGAGGGATGCTGGAGATGCCACTTCTCCTCTGAATGTTCCGAGGCATGCCCCAAGGACATTGATCCGGCAGGTGCAATACAGAAGCTTAAGGTACAGGCTGCCGGTTATGAACTGAAGAAATTTTTACATCTGGGGGTGAAGGAATAGATGTCTTTCAAGGATTCACTTAACTGGATAAACATAAAGGGTAGGCATTTGCAGAGCGGCATAGCTTTCATTCTCCATAGATTGACGGGGCTTGTAATTCTTCTCTACCTTTACATGCATCTCACAGCACTCTCACAGCTCCTCAACGGTGGTATTGCTTACAGGAATTTTCTTTCAACTGTCGAATCTCCTCCGTTCGTTGTTCTTGATATACTGCTATTCCTGGTTATATTCTACCATGGTGCAAATGGTGTGAGACTTGTTGTCCAGGAGTTTGGCATAGGAACAAGGAAGAGGAAGCTATTCTTCTGGATAATGATGGTCCTCGGTCTTATAGGATGGTTAATACTAACATACTTTGTTGTGGAAAGCTTCATGGGGGGAGCATAGATGGCATTCAATGAGAGTGTTAAGAAAAGCATGGAGCCCCTGGCCTGGCTATTCCAGATGGTTACAGCAGTCTTCATGGTCTTCTTCCTAGGTGTTCATCTCATAATAGCACATGCGTATGGCATAAATAACATACTTTTCCAGAAGATACTTGAGAGGCTGCAGGACCCGTGGTGGCAGGCCTTCTACATAGCCTTCATAATATCGGTCACATACCATGCGCTCAATGGTCTCAGGGGAATAATACTTGACATGGGAGTTAAGAGAATAAAACTAATAAACATAATATTCTGGATAGTAGCCATTGCCACGATCATATATGCCATATGGCTGCTCTATGCCATAATTGGTACATCTAACTATTTCCTTACATAATAAGATGAAAGCTGAAACACTTGAGATACTGAGGTGCCCCGTCTGCCTCGGGGAGTTCGATCTAAGCGTGATCGAGGGCAATGGTGATATCAGGAGAGGAACTCTTAGATGCAGGAAGTGCGGAAGGATATACAGGATAGAGGAGGGCATTCCAATGCTCCTCCCTGAACTTGCAGAGGTGAAAAGGGATGATTGAAAATATTGTACTATCCATGAAGGATGATATGGTAAATACGCTAATGGAGATGATACCCATTGTGGCAATAAGCCCTGAATCCGGTGGCAAGGGTGAGCTTGATAGGGCAAACTTTCTGGAGAAAAAGCTCAGGGAGATAGGACCTGATGAGATAATAAGGGTGGATGCCAGGGATGACAGGGGTATCATAAGGCCAAACATATTGGCAAGGATCTATGGTGAGAACAGGGAAAAGACAATATGGATAGTGGCCCACATGGATACTGTGCCAGAGGGCGACAGGAGCCTCTGGGAAGGGGATCCGTTCAAGCCCTACATAAAGGATGGTAAGATATATGGCCGAGGCAGTGAGGATAATGGGCAGTCACTTGTTGGTGCCCTCTACGCATTCAAGGCTGTGAAGATATCTGGCATTAGGCCAAGGAATTCCATTGGCCTCATATTCGCATCAGATGAGGAGATGGGAAGCAGATGGGGCCTTGAGTATGTTGTACGGAATTATAAATTCGGTGATGGGGATGAATTCCTTGTACCAGATTCAGGGAATGAGGATGGTACAGAGGTGGAGATATCTGAAAAGGGTATTCTTTGGTTCTCCATCACAGTCAATGGAAGGCAGGGCCATGGCTCAAGACCCGATCTCAGCCTGAATGCGCACAGGATAGCCAATGAAATTGCAGTTGAAATAGATAAAGAATTGCACGTAAAATATGATGCGAGGGATGATATATTCATACCACCATACTCCACCTTTGAACCCACAAAGAGGGAAGCGAACGTGCAGAACATAAACACAATACCTGGAAAGGAAAGGTTCTACTTTGACTGCAGGATACTTCCACAGTATTCCATAGATAGTGTAATTGAGGATGTTAAAAACATATGTGCCAGGGTAGAGAGGAACACAGGAGCAACCATAGATTTTTCCATCGTTCAGAGGGCGGATAGTGCTGGAACAACCGATAGGAATTCTGAGATCGTACAGAAGCTGCTCAGGATACTCAGGGAAAAGAGGGGCATAGAGCCAAAGCTGGTGGGTATAGGTGGAGGCACATGCGCAGCAATCCTGAGGAGAAGGGGATTTCCCGCTGTTGTATGGTCAACGCTGGATCCTGTTGAACACAGTCCCAATGAATACTGCAAGATTGATAACCTTGTTAAAGATGCCGTTGTATTTGCACTTCTATATGTAACCTAGATCTTTTCCATGAAGGATAATACCTCACCAACATCGAATGATCTTATTACACCGGAGGACATAAGTATCCTGCCATCCACTATTGTATGTGTAACATTCAGACCCTTTAGAGCATACACTATGTTTGCAACTATGTTCTCCTTCTTCAATGGAATACCTGATGGGAAAGGATCCAGGATTATGATGTCCGCGAGCTTACCCTCCTCTATGGATCCAAGGAGCGATGATACCTTCAGCGCCTTTGCAGCATTTATGGTGGCAAAATCAAGTATCGACTGTGATGGTAATACAGATGCATCCCATCTATCATTCTTGTGCATCAATCCTGCCGTCTTCATCACGTCGAACATATCGAGGTTGTTGTTTGTCACAGAACTATCCGTGCCAAGTGTAACATTAACATTCCTTTTCATCATCTCTGGTACAGGTGCAGCACCCCCGGTTCCAAGTTTCATGTTGCTAACAGGATTATGTGAAACGCTTACACCAGATTGTCCCAGATAGTCTATCTCCCTTACGGTCAACCATACGGTATGGGCGGCCACCAGATTATTGCTGAGAAAATTTATCTCCTTGAGATGCTCCACAGGCCTTTTGTTCTTCTTTTTTAAATAATCGTAGACCTCCTTCCTTGTTTCTGAAAGGTGCATGTGCTCTATTACACCGTACCTTTCAGCTATCTCCTTTCCCTTTAGGAGTGTTTCATCTGAGCATACATAAACGCCCTGGAACCCTATGGATGGAACTACCCTCTCCTTTCCCCTGTGTGATGAGATAAACTCCTCAGCATTCTTCAATGGTTCGCCCTTCTGGGTGGTGAACTCCCTATCCAGCGTTACCCATGATAGGAATCCCCTCATTCCTGATTTCTCCACTGCCCTTGCAACTATATGCTCGTCATAGTATAGATCAAGGAATGATGTGGTACCTGTCCTTATCATCTCCGCCATTGAAAGTAGGGATGAATAATAAATGTCCTCCTCTGTTCTTTGGGCATCCAGTTTAAAAGTCTTCTCCAGGAACCTGTCCAGCTGCATATCCTCAACGGCACCCCTGAACATGGACATGCCCACATGGGTGTGAGTATTTATCAATCCGGGCATCACTATCCTGTTCCTTGCATCTATCACATGGTCCGCCTCAACGGATATGTTTCTATTTATCTCTGTTATGAAGTTCTCATCAATGTAAATATCAGCATCCATGATCTTTCTATCAAGGTTCTGGGTAACAACCATTCCTCCCTTAATTAAAATGCTCATAATATCCAATAAGGTAAAAACCTGTATATTTTATTTTCCATCAGTTTTTTTTAAATATTTCAAAAACATTCTCCAATTCTCTCAGGGTGAAAAGATGGAAAGGGTGGTAATAGCTGTGGGCGGTAATGCCCTTCTGAGGCCAGGTGATAAGGGTACTTCTGAGGAACAGTTCAGGAGGGCAAGGGAAACGGCAGAATATATATCCTGGATATTCGAGGACAGGCAGGTGGCACTGACGCATGGAAATGGGCCGCAGGTGGGTGCTATCCTTCTGCAGAATGAGCATGCGAGGGATATTGTTCCACCCATGCCCCTGGATGTCTGCGGTGCTGAATCACAGGGTATGATAGGTTACATGCTTGAACAGAGCTTCAACAATGTGCTCAAGGCAAGGGGTATAAACAGGGATATAATTACACTTCTCACAAGGGTGGAGGTGGATGAGAACGACCCTGCCTTCAAGAATCCTACGAAGCCAATAGGCCCATTCTACACCAGGTACCAGGCCCAGGAGCTCATAAGGGAGAAGGGCTGGCGAATGGTGGAGGATTCAGGCAGGGGCTGGAGGAGGGTGGTGCCATCCCCCGATCCAAGGAGGATTGTTGAGAGTGGTGCAATCCTTTCCCTGCTTGAGGCTGGATTTATTGTCATAGGTGTGGGTGGCGGTGGTATACCAGTGATAAGGAAAAATGGAACTTTGATAGGCGTTGAGGGTGTAATAGACAAGGACCTTGGGGCTGCAACACTTGCAAAGGACATAGATGCAATAGAGCTCATTATACTGACTGCTGTGGATATGGTATACCTGAACTATGGGAAGGAGAACCAGAAGGGCATAGATAGTGCCACCCTCAGGGAGATGAGGGAATATTACAGGCAGGGACATTTCAAGCCAGGAAGCATGGGACCCAAGATCCTTGCGGCCATGAGGTTCCTTGAGAATGGTGGAAGGAAGGTGCTAATCACCAGCCCCGAGAAACTGAAGGAATCATACGAGGGTAAATCTGGAACCTGGATCTACCCCTGAATCATCTCCTTTATCCTTTTAATTAATTCCCTTGCCTTTTCACCATCAATCTTATCTGGATCTATGCCCCTCAACTCCTCCATTATGAACAATTCAAGGAGGCTCCTCTGGGTTATTTTGTGCTTCCTTACCTCCAGGACATTCTCCTCCTCTATCTTTTTAAGTATCTCCCTTGCCCTTTCAAGGAAATCCCCGGGGAGACCTGCCATTGCAGCCACCTCTATACCGTAGCTTTCGCTTATGCCTCCCCTCCTTACCTTCCTTGTGAAAACAAGCCTGCCGTTCTCCTCAATGACGGGCATATGGTAATTCTTGACACCCTCAAGATTGTTCTCCATCTCAATGAGCTGATGGTAATGTGTGGCGAATATTGTCTTTGCACCTATCCTGTTGTGTATGTATTCCACCGCTGCCCAGGCTATGCTCAGGCCATCAAAGGTGCTGGTCCCCCTTCCCACCTCATCGAGTATTATGAAGCTCCTCTTCGTGGCATTGTTCAGTATGTTTGATAGCTCAACCATCTCGTTAAGAAATGTGCTCCTTCCCCTGAGTATGTCATCACTTGCACCTATCCTCGTAAATATCCTGTCCACAACCCCTATCCTTGCACTTCCAGCAGGTACAAAGCTCCCTATCTGCGCCATTATTATGATGAGTGCAATCTGCCTCATGTATGTGCTCTTTCCCGCCATGTTCGGGCCGGTTAATATGATGAACCTATTCCCATCAGTATCAAGGATTGCATCATTTGGTATGAAATCACCCTGAAGCTCAAGAACTGGATGCCTTCCTTCCTTTATCTCTATATCTGTGGATTCATCTATTACGGGTCTGGAATACCTCCTCTTCGCAGCGAGGTCGGCCATGGTAACATAGAAATCCAGTTCCCCCAGGGCAAGGGCACTTGACCTAACATTTCCCATTCCTGATAACTCATCAAGTAGATTCCTGTATATCTCCTCCTCCCTGGATTCAATGTTCAGCCTTGCGTCCTGTACGCTGTATTCAAGGTTCTGTAATTCCTGAGTTGTGTACCTCTCCACATTCTTAAGTGTCTGTTTCCTTATGTAGTATGCAGGTACCCTGGATGCCTGGGATTTTGGCACCTCTATGTAGTAACCGAATACCTCATTGTAGCCAATCCTCAGATTCTTTATACCTGTTGCGGCTATCTCCTTCCTCTCTATCTCACCTATCAGCCTTTCCTTTTCAGATATTATCCTCCTGTAGCTATCCAGGACCTGATCATAGCCATCCCTTATCCTGCTTGTGGTAAAATCCTCATTTATTGCCCTATCAATCTTTTCTGCAAGTGTATCCATGGACCAGATCCTGTTCTTCAGATCCTCCATATTCTTCATGGAGGAGAGTATAGCCAGGATATCCCTTATAACGAAGGATGCCCTCTTCAGGGATATTAGATCCTGGGGTGAGGCCCTTCCAGCCTCCACCCTTGACCAGATCCTTTCAATGTCAGGTAATTTCCTCAGTAGATCTATGATTGATAGCCTGGATATCGTATCCCCCAGGAAGGATGATACCATATCCTGCCTTTCCCTTATAACATCTGGATCTATGGATGGATGAAAGAGGTATCTCCTGAGAATCCTGCTGCCCATCCTTGTGCTGCAGTGATCAAGAATACCGAGAAGCGAATTCTTTACCTCACCCCTGATATCACTGAAAATCTCCAGATTTTTCAGTGTTGTATCATCCATGATCAGGTAATCCCCCCTCCTGTATATCCTGAGATCACCAAGGGACCTGAATGCATCAATGTTCGTCCTCTCAAGATATTTAAGGAGGGCACCCGTGGCGTTGAGAATCTCATCGTTATCGAGCATTCCTGAATTCATTGAATGCCTTTTCATTATGTCCGTGGATTCAAATCTGTCAATATCCTCCACGTTGTAGGGTATGTTCTTCTGTTCAAGGAGGTTCTTGATCTCAGCATTTATGGCATTTGCAAATACCACCTCCCTTGGATTTATCTTCTGTATCTCTGAAATTATATTTTCAATGGGATCCTCATCGAACCATGTTCCCCTGAATTCACCTGTTGATACATCAGCAAAGACTATTGCTCCTCTATTTTCAAGATCTATGGAGCATATGTAGTTTGTCACTGATGTTATGAGCTCATCCTCGTATACAGTTCCTGCAGTGAATACCCTGACAACATCCCTCTTCACTATGCCCTTTGCATACCTGGGGTCCTCGAGCTGTTCACAGAGTGCCACCTTGTAACCCCTGTTAACGAGCTTACCAATGTAGGAGTAGAGAGCATGGTATGGTATTCCTGCCATTGGTATGTTCTCCCTTTCCCTGTTCCTTGATGTGAGCACTATGTTCAGTTCCCTGGAAACAACCCTTGCATCATCGCCGAAGGTCTCGTAGAAGTCACCTACCCTGTAGAATAGAATCATGTCCTTGTACTTTTTCTTTATCTCGTAATACTGTTTCATCAGAGGTGTTTCCATTCAATCCTAAGGAAAAATAGGAGGTTTAAAAACATTTTCAGTATTGAACAAAAAAATTTATCTAATATTTTATCCATGATTATCATGGGTGTAAAGATGAAGGAGATCAGGGTAAAGGAGGTAATGTCAAGGAGCCCCATGGTTCTGGATATGAACACAGATGTTTCATCTGCTGTTAAGAGGATGGTTCAGAGGGGCATAAGTACGATCATAGTAACCAAGGAAGGTATCCCCGTTGGCATTGTAACGGACAGGGATCTTGTGGTAAAGGTGGTTGCAAGGGACATTAATCCATCAGAGATTAAGCTGGGTGATATCATGTCATCACCACTTGTTGTTGTTGATGAGAATGAGAGGCTTGAGAGGGCAGCAAGCATGATGAACAAGAAGAAGATAAGGAAATTGCCTGTGGTGAGCGATGATAGGATCGTGGGCCTCCTCTCGGAAAATGACATAGTTAAGATATCTCCAGATTTGCTCCTGATAGCTTCTGAAAAATCAAGGGAGTACGAGGAAAAGGGTGAGGAGGAGGAATTTTTTGCGGGTCTCTGTGATGTATGTGGCCATTTTTCCACACGTCTTGTTTTCTACAAGAACATGTACGTTTGCCCCAAGTGCAGGGCAAATATATGAGGTGATGAATGATGAAGATAACCTGGTACGGGCATTCCGCAGTTATGGTGGACGATGGCGTTAAGATATTGATAGATCCCTTCATAGAGGGAAATCCACTTTCACCAGTAAAGGCATCCGATCTTCACCCTGACATAATCCTAGTTACGCATGGGCACGGTGACCATCTCGGAAATGCCATAGAGATAGCAAAGGAAAACAATGTGAGTATAGTGGCCATCTATGAACTTGCAGAATATCTTTCATCAAAGGGTGTGAACGCAATTGGCATGAACTTCTCAGGGTCCTTTGAGTTCAAGGGAAAGACCATTACCATGGTTTATGCACTACATTCTGCAGGTATCAGCATGGACAACTTCGATCATTCAGGTGGCCTTCCCTGCGGATTTGTCATCAGGGGTACAAGGACTGTTTACCATGCTGGGGACACGGGCATATTCGGTGATATGAAGCTCATAGGTGAACTCTACAGGCCTGAGATATCTCTCCTGCCCATAGGTGGCTTTTTCACCATGGGCATAAGGGAGGCTGCACTCGCTGCAAAGATGCTTGGATCAAAGATTGTAATACCCATACACTATAACACATTTGATGCAATAAGGCAGGATCCTGAAATGCTGAAAAAGGAATTGAAGGGTGTTTCAGAGGTGGTGATCCTTAAACCTGGCCAAACGGGGGAATTTTAAACCCTGCCATGATTGATATTATGATTATTGCGTAGAGCATTGTTTCCAGAACTCCCAGAATTTTTATATTTTTTAATTTAAAATAGGAAAGCCTTACAAGACAGATAATGAATGCACTGTAACCAAGGATGAAGAATATCGCCGGAAGAATGTTGTAGAGGGATACGTAAAAATTCCTCCTGATGAAGGACTGTACACCGAATTCTGCACCATAGAGATATATGAATATGAGGGCTGGAACATAAAAGCTGGAATACCCGGAGATGCTCATGGATACTGCAAGCATAAGTGATTCTCCCGCAATTCCTGTGAGCGTAACAAGATAGTTTTTCATCCTTTTATGTTTCAGAACATAGGAGGAAAGAAAAAAGGAGTAGGGTATAATTATATATATATATAAAAATAATGATATTACGAATAATATCACAATTGTTATCTTCATATAAACTGGAATCTCATCCTTATTGTTATCAAAAAATATAAGACCGATGAATACTGGTATCCATATTATTATGCAAACAATGGAAATTCTACCAGATTTAAAACAGAGTGATAGGGATAATATGAAGGTGAGGGATGCTGTTACCCAGCCACCATACTCCCTTGAGATTTTCATGCATTCATTGAAAAATCTTTATGATTATTATTTTTTTGTCAATCCATGAAGGAAAAATTTCTTATTGTAAATCAGGATAATCTTTCCAATGGCGGAGATCATTGTTTATAATATGAAAATTCCCCTCAAGGTACCTTTTGAAACAAGCTTCGGCGTGCAGAATGTCAGGGATGTCCTGCTTTTCAGATATTCTGGGGATGTAGAGGCCTGGGGGGAGAGTGTTACAGACTCATATCCTGGTTACAGCTATGAGGATAATGGTACTGCACTCTACATATTCAGGACCTATCTCCTTGAAATACTTAAGGAAACTGAGGATCCAATGGAATTCATTTCAAGGGCAAGAAAGATTAAGGGTCACAATATGGCAAAATCTGCAGTTGAAACCATGCTCTGGGACCTCCAGGCAAAGAGGAAGGGTAAAAGCCTTAAGGAAATCATTGGTGGTAGTAAGGAGAAGATAGATTCCGGAATAAGCATAGGCATACTTCCCATGGAAAAGCTACTTTCCATGATAAGGAATTCCCTTGATAGGGGATACAAGAGGATAAAGCTGAAGGTGAAGCCTGGCTGGGATGTTGATGTTGTAAAGAGGGTGAGGGAGGAATTCGGTGATATACCTCTTACGGTGGATGCAAACCAGGCCTTTGAAAAAAATGTGGAAAGGGTAAAGATGCTTGACAGATACGAGCTCCTGATGATAGAACAGCCCCTGAATGAGAGGAATCTCCTCGGGCATTCAAAACTTCAGAGGGAGATGAGTACACCCATATGCCTTGATGAGAGCATACATTCGGTGGAGGATGCCGAGAGGATGTATGAGATGGATGCTGGAAGGATAATAAACCTGAAGATAGGCAGGGTAGGTGGACTTTCTGAATCACTGAGGATAATAGATTTCTCAAGGGAGAATGGTATTCCAATATGGTGCGGTGGAATGCTGGAAACGGGTATAGGAAGGGCACTGAATGTTATAGTGCAGTCAAGGAAGGAGTTCACCCTGCCCGGTGATACAAGCCCGAGCGACAGATACTTTGAAAAGGATGTAATAAAAAGGCCATTCATTATGGAGAAGGGTACCATTGCAGTGCCCTCTGGCAATGGAATAGGTGTTGAACCCGACATTGAATTCATTGAAAAATCAAGTTACAGCAGGTATGCATTTAGGATAGGGTGATTCCTTATGGATGATCTTGCTGCACTTACACTTGAGCTTATAAGGGAGAGGAGTGAAAATCCACCGGGGAATGAATCTGGTGTTGCGGATGTTATCAAATCCAGGCTCAGGGACTATCTGGACCTGAAGGAAATAAGGAGGGGTGAGAACAGGGTAAATCTTATCTTCGGCACAGGGGATCTTCTTGTTTTCAACGGCCATATGGATACCGTGCCCGTGGGCAGATACTGGACACACAACCCGTACGGTGAGATCGTGGGTAACATAATCTACGGCAGGGGATCCTCGGATATGAAGGGAGCGCTGGCAAGCCTCATAGTTGCCATTGAGGAGATTGTTGATCGTGGAGAGAAGGATATGCTGAAAAAATTTAAATTTGCATTTGTTGCTGATGAGGAACAGGGTGGAGAGCTTGGAACCAGGAGTATACTGGAGGAACTCAGGGCAAGGTACGGTGTGGTGATGGAAGGTTCCGTTTTTAACGGTAGGATATGTTACAGGCCGGGTATAAGGGGAACACTCTGGTTAAAAATTATCTCCAGGGGAAAAAGTGCCCATGGAAGTGATCCTGAACTTGGTGATAATGCAGTGATGAATCTTGCTGACTTACTGTTAAGGCTAAAGTCCATTAGAATGGATTTCAGGAAGCATCAATATCTGCCGGATCCCACCATGGCACTGGGCACCACCTTCCATGGTGGTGAGAAGGTGAATGTTATACCCGACCATGCTGAGGCAACTCTTGACATAAGGACAATACCATCCATGGATGTTGATGGCCTGATGGAAAGAATAAAAAAGGAGATAGGATTGACGGGAAAGGATATGAGTGTGGAGATAATACATCAGGTACCACCGGCGGAGATTCCCCTGGATTCCAATGTCATTGGTATGGTGAAGGGGGCTGTGCATGATGTTACGGGCAGATTTCCTGAACCGATAGGGGGTAAGGGGTCCAATGATGCAAACTACATGATTGCCTACGGCATTGAGACTGTTGTATTCGGTCCTGGTGATTTTGCACTTGACAATGCCCATGGATCAGATGAGCATATTACACTTGAAAGGCTCATCACATTCAGGGATATCTACAGGAGGATGATTGAAAATGCCAAGGATTGAGATAGCTGAAAACCCCGATGAGATAAGGAAGGGTGTTGAGGTAATAAAACAGGCATGGGGAGTTACGGATATGAGCACAATAATGAAGGATCTCCTCACAGCCATAAAATTCACGGGTGGCCTGGTACTTCTAGCATACGAGGGTGATCAGGTGGTGGGCATATCCTTCTCCCTGCTGGCCCAGAGGAATAGGAACCTCTTCCTCTATTCACATATGACGGGTGTTATACCCGAATTCAGGAAGACTGAGCTTGGCTATTCCCTGAAGCTGAGGCAGAGGGAATGGGCCATGGAGAAGGGTTTTGATCTTGTTGCCTGGACATTCGATCCGCTGCAGGGTCTTAATTCAAACTTCAACCTCCACAAGCTGGGTGCCATAGCCAGGACATACAGGAAGAACCACTACGGAACCATGATGGATTCACTGAACTTTGGCATACCATCGGACAGGGTGGTGGCTGAGTGGTACGTTCTTTCCGGGCATGTGAAATCAAGGCTGAACAGGGAATATAATAGCTACGGTGAATTACCCCAGGCAATAATAACGGAGGAGAAGGGTGATTACAGGATACCTAAGGACATCGATCTCACACTCTCAGATGATTATATCCTGATTGAGATACCAAGGGATATAAATACCATTAAGAAGAAGAACCTTGAGGATGCAATAAACTGGAGGATCATGACATCTGATGTTTACCAGCATTACTTTGCTAGGGGCTATGTTCTCATGGATTTCATTTCAAGGGATGGAAGGAATTTTCAGGTTGCATCCAGGATACTTCCACAGGGTGTAAAAAAGAAGACCATCTTCTGAAAAGTTTTAATTACAGGATTGCTTTCACTTTTTGTTTTAAATGACAAGGATAAAGATTGATAGAATTTTGATCGATACAACCATTGCACATTTCATAAACGATGGCCTGTCCTATCTTCCATTCTTCCTCATAATAATGATAAAGGAGAATTACAATCTTTCATTCTTTGCAGAATCCATGATACTCATGAGCTATTACATAGGAAGTGCCATTGTTTCACCATATATGGGCAGGTACATAGACAGTACGAGGAAAAAGGGCCTTTTCATGGGTATAGGTATGTTCCTCTTCAGCCTATCATTCCTTCTCCTTGTACCTCCTTATCCACAGTACATCGCGATACCATCATTCATGTTTTCAATGTTCATAATTAGCATATTTTCGACAATCTACCATCCCATAGGATCCATGATTCTCAACTACAGATACAGGGATTATGCAGGGACAGTACTTGGCATAAATGGTATAGGCGGAAGCCTTGGGAGGGCACTCTTCCCTGTCATCATGGAGGGTTTCCTTGCAGCATTCAACAAAAATTTTGTGTTTTCAATAATATCAATCTCATTCATAATGGGTGCAATATCACTTTATGTGGCCTATGATATGAGGAAGGAGGAGATATACGTTGAAAAGAAGATAAAGAGGGGTGTGTTCAGGTTTTCATTGCCAATAGCATTCTTCCTTGTTGCAACAATCCTGAGAAACACAGCCATACAGGGAGGTTTCAACCTTTTACCAGCATTCCTGAACAGCACGCTGCACTACTCATCTTTCCTGATAGCCATAATACTTTTCATCGCGAATTCAACTGCTATTGTAGGGCAGCCATTCCTTGGATATCTCTCGGACAGGTATGGAGGAAAAACAATGCTGATAGTTACATCACTCATACCTGGCATACTGCTCATACTCCTTATGTTTGTTTCCAATGTCTACACCGTATCAATCATATTCATAGTTACATACTTCTTCGGTATGTCCAATTTCCCACTCCTCATGGTCTTTGTGGGTGAGCTATCCAGTGATGAGGAACTGGCTGAGAATTCTGCCGTCATATTCGGTCTGGGGGGTGGCATTGGAGGTGCCCTTGGATCCATTGCCATAGGCGTTTTTGCACAGACGTTGAACATCTACCTTGCATTCATAATCATAGGTGTGATATCAATAGCAGGCTCCCTGATGATGTTCTACATACCCAAAAAATCTTAAAATACCAATTCCCCATGCAAATTTATGGAGAAGGCAAAGGTAGCAATAATAGGTGGGAGCGGTATAGGCGATATTTTCGAAGAGAAGGAAAAGATGATCTTGCACACACCGTACGGTTCACCCTCGGACTACATAAGCATAGGTACCATATCTGGTGTTACTGTGGCATTCCTTCCCAGGCACGATAAGGGGCACAGGATACCTCCGCATAAAATTAACTACAGGGCAAACATCTTTGCCCTGAAGGAGATAGGTATAGAGAAGATCATAGGAATAAGCGCTGTTGGATCTTTGAAGGAGAATCTAAGGCCGGGGGATCTTGCCATAGTTTCACAGTTCATAGATTTCACTAAGAGAAGGGAATACACATTCTACGATGGTCCCAAGGTGGTTCATGTATCCATGGCTGACCCATTCTGTGAGGATATGAACGGAATAATGGCAAGGAATGCAAAGAACCTGGGTTACAGGGTGCATGAGAATGTAACATACATCTGCATAGAGGGACCAAGGTTCTCAACAAGGGCAGAATCGAGGATTTTCAGGAACTTTGCCGATATCATAGGGATGACACTTGTTCCCGAGATAAACCTTGCAAGGGAACTTGGACTGTGCTACAGCACCCTTGCCACCATTACGGACTACGATGTATGGGCAGAAAAACCTGTAACTGCGGAGGAGGTAATTAAAATAATGAAGGAAAATGAGTACAAGGCAAAGGAGGTACTGAAGGCCTCAGTAAATGATATTGAAAGGGTTGATTCAAAAAAGTGCAGAAGGGTACTGGAGGAGGCAGGTGTTTGAATTTTTCGTTATTTTAATGATTAATTTCGATAAATTTTTAAGGAAATTTTTTTAAAAATTTAGGAATTGGAAAATATTTTATAGAGAAATTTGATTACGATATTCGGTGATAAGATGAAGAAGGTACTTATAATAGGCGGTGGTGGATGCGGTATCATACTAGCAAATTCCCTGAACCTGAAAGATTATGAAATTACAATAATTGATAAGAGCGAATACCATTACTATCAGCCCTGGTACCTTTACGTGGCATTCAAGGGATCAAACAGGAAGATATACAGGAGAATAAGTGACCTGATAAAACCAGGCGTTAAATTCTACAAGGATGAGGTGGTGGAGATAAACCTGAATGACAGGTATGTGAAGACAATATCTGAAAGGAAGTATGACTATGATTTCATCACCATATGTACCGGAACCACACCAGATGTATCCACAATACCCGGTCTTGAAACTGTTCATAATGAATATGGTGATTATCACAGCACACTTGATAATGCAAGGAAGCTATGGAATAAGTTCAAGGATTTCAACGGTGGAACATTCGTCCTCGCACAATCAAGCACAATATGCAAATGCCCGCCATCCATGCTTGAGGGTATTTTAATGGCCGAAGAGTACATAAATAAAAAGGGACTGAAGAACAAGACCAGGTTCATATTCCTTACACCATTCCCAAGGGCATATCCTGCAGAGCCCATGAACAGGATAGTGGAGCCCATTGTTAAGGAAAGGGGTATAGAGGTAGTACCATTCTTCAATGTTGATAGCGTGGATCCAGTTAACAGAAAGATAATATCCATGGAGGGGGAGGAGATCAAATACGATTTCCCTGCCATTGTTCCACCCTGCAGGGGTGTGAGGATCAAGTATGAGCCGGAGAATGTGATAGATGATGACCGTTTTGTCAAGGTGGACAAGTACATCATGAGGGTGAATGGCTTCGATGATGCATTTGCCCTGGGGGATACAAACAATCTGCCAACATCCAAGACAGGTGTTACTGCACACCTTGAGGCAAAGGTGGTGGCGGATCTATTCCATGGGCTGGATTCTAAATTCAATGGAAGGATAAACTGCCCCTTTGACCTAGGTTATGGTCTTGGAACATTCGTTATCGCAGATTACGAGCATCCTGTTGTACCATATCCACCCGATAGGCTCAAGCATCTAATGAAGATGATGATGGCAAGGATATACTGGATGACACTGCAGTCACAGATAGACAATATATTCGATCTCTACTTCGACCTCACAAAGCCTGAAAGGTTGCTTGAACTCTACGCTGCAGAAGAAAAAACATAAAAAATTTTTTATAATTTTCCTGGCTCAAGCATCTCAAGGGCCTTGTTTGCCTTCTGTGCGATGCTCTTAACCATCTCATCATTGAGCGCATCCAGAAGAGCAGATAGCATTGTCAATAGATCTATGAGCTTGTCGAATGTTCCATTGTTGAGCATATATACAAACTTCTCAACAAGGGAGGATATCTTTGAAATATCCAGCATTCCCCTCCTGTCAAGCTCAATTATCTTATCCACAAGTATGAAGAGTTTGGAACCGAGCTCTAGAACATATTCCTTGTATTCCTCAGAGTTAAGCAAATCAACAAGAGCGGATGCCAGCTCTATGAGCTGAGGTGACAGCAATGAGAGTAGCTTTTCAAACGTTCCCTCCTTCATCATCACAAGGAGTTTCTCAAGCAACCTGGATATTGAATTTATATCGATATATCCCTGTTTCTGGAGTTCCATGAGCCTATCCAGTAGAACTGTGGATTTTGAAAGTAGATCAACAAGCTGATCCAGTATACCCTTCTTCTGGAGATCAAGCACTATGTCTATCAGCTTAAGCAGGGATCCATCCTGTAAGAGCTTGAGGAGTGCATCAAGCTGCCTGTCCAGTAGATTACCCTCCAGCATCTTTGATAATGTTCCCTTCTCTGATAGATCCTGAACCTTGAAGTAAAGCCTTTCAACTGTCTTATCCTTTGAAAGTATCTCAAGAACGGCGAGGAGTTTATCTATTGTGCCATCCTTCTGGAGCTCTATTACCTTGTTTATTACCCTTACAAGTTCGTCCCTCTTAACAAGATCCATCAATTCAAGCAGTGAGTGCGTATTTTTGTTTGCTACATCCGTTTTCTTTACCATATTTCATCACCTCATATCTCCGCCTTTGCAGACATTCCCCAATAAAGTTCATTGTATAGCATCTTCATCCATTTTGCATACTTTGATGGAAGTGATATTACGGGTGGTTTTGTGTATGCCATGTAGAGATAACCTGCCTCATCCATGCTGTGCATTATGAAACAGAATGCGCTTCCATCATATTTGTAAACTGTACCGGATTTCTTTATCCTGGATGCAATGTTCTTGGCCACAACTGAAGCCTGGTATTCTGCCACAGAACCTGCCTTGGGTACACCATGTATGTCCGTAATATCCCCCAGAAGATACATATTGTCATATTTTAAAGACTTAAGCGTGTATGGATCCGTGGGAACCCACATATCAGCTAGGCCCGAATCCCTCACCACCCTTGGTGAGATGTGAGGTGGAATAACAATCAGCATATCGTATTTTATCTCAATATTTTCCTTTGAGTATATTACCTTCTTATCCGGATCCACCCTGGTAACATTGAATGGTGATATTATCTTTATACCCTTCTCCACCATCCATCTCTCACCCACAGGACTTACTGCAGGGTGCTGATGTGTACCCTTTAGTGGGAAGAAATACTCAAACTTTGCATCCTTCTTTTCCTTTATAAAAAGATCATGGAGTGCAAAGAGTATCTCGTACTGTGCAACGGGGCATTTATATGGTAATGAAGAAACACCCACCACAACCTTCCCCGACCTGAAATCATTGATGGCATCCCTCAGCTTGATTGCATCCTCCATTGTATAGAAACTGTATGATCCCTCCTTCAGACCAGGTATTGCATCTAGGTACGGAATGGATCCCAGTGCAAGTACAATATAATCATAATCCCATATCCTTCCATCCTTTGTCTGGAGTTTATTCTCTGCAGCCATAATCTTCACAACTTCACCCTGGTCACCATGGAAGAATTTAATATTTTCATCAAGGAGTTCCCTCTCCTTTCTTATGAAATGTTCAGGTTCTTCCTCCCCCAGGGCTACAAATAGATATCCTGGCTGATAATAGTGATATTCACTCTTGTCAAGAACAACGATCTCCAGCTCACCCCTGTCAACGTTATCTGAAAGCAATCTTGAAAGCCTGTTTGCAACGATTGTTCCTCCTGCTCCGCCACCAACAACAATTACTCTCATCTAAGATCACTCAATAGGATAAAAGAATTTATGTATATTAATTTATTTTTAAAGGTTTGTGCAGGAAATAGATTACCTTTAAAAATTTTTTAAATTAAAAGTAAGATTTCTGGATAATTTAATATATATTTCCCTATTTTCATCCCTATGGAAATTCCATTAAAGATAAAAGGAGAATTGATTAGATCCTACCTGAAGGGGAAAAATTTAAGCGATTTATCAAGGGAATACAACATTGAAATTGAAGAGATTAAGAGGATATTGAATGAATGGATAAACGGTTATTTCAAGCTCTACGATGATGATTATTACATCAGGCAGATTGCATCTTTGATGCTTGAGAAGGATCTTAAACCTGAGGACATAGTCCAAGGATACTATTATTACGAGATATTCAGGGATATGGATAAGGAGGAGGTAATGAGGTTCATAATCTCACTGAAGAATATGGAAGAAGATAGGAGAAAATCTCTAATAGAGAATTCACTGAGAATGATGAAATTGAACAGATATTCTGGAATAGACTATTCCGAGATACCGCAGGCACTTGATAGGATGGTTTTAAGAGCTGGGGAATTGAAGGAAAATATTGATTCCAGCGAAAGAAGGATATCAGAGCTTGAGTCCAAAGAAAGGGAACTTGAAGAGAGGGTCCTTGAATTGGAAAGGGAAATAAATAGAAGAAAAGAATACCTAGAAATACTTCTTTTCATGGAAAGACATCTTGATATGGGTCACGAGGACATAAAGGATTTCATCCTCGATGCAAAGAAACTCAATTACAGCAAGAAGGACCTCATGGAGATTTCAAGGGCAATAAGGACCATGAATGAAAGGGGTCTTGGTGTTGAGCAGTTCATCAGGCTTGTGGATTATCTCGAAGGTCTTATGGACCTTGGTCTCTCAGTTTCGTTCATAAAAAATCTTGAGGAGGATTTGGAAAGGAGGGGATTAAAATTGCAGAAATACATGAAGGAGATGGATGATCTAATTGAAGACAAACTACTCTATGAAAAGAATGTTGATGACCTAAAGAAAGAGGCAAAGTCACTTGAAAACCAGATAAGATCAATGAGGAATGAGATAAGGGAATACCTTAAGAAGGTAAAGCCAAAGATGAAATAATTAAAAATGATATACTTTCCCTATGGACTGCAGAATGTTTATTTCCTCAGGCGATAGGAATTTCAATGCCAGGCTTTACAGATCACTTCTCTTTGCATCTGAAAGGGATGTTTTCCTTGAAAACAGATCCCACAACAGTGGCTGGGGTATTGCAATACTCTCCGAGAATGAGGAGATTTACTGGAGGAGTTCAATTCCAATATATGAGTATATTATGCCATTGAACATCTTTCCAGAAAGATCCTATGCCATGTTCCATGCAAGGCTTGCTTCAACAGGGGAGCCCATAAATGGTGCAAACGATTCACACCCCTACAGGGTTCAGGGTGAGGAGACAATATACATAGCGCACAATGGCCATGTGAAGAAGGAGATACTCGGTAAGGAGTTCAACATTGAGTTCAGGAATAAGACTGATACTGAGGTGCTTGCATTCATTCTATCCATTATGGATGGTGATTCATACACAAGAATTAGAAAGATGATAGATACTGTTCACGACCTGGGGGCAAACGAGACTCTCAACCTGATGTTCCTTGTTAACAGTAGATCCTCCCTCAGGGGATATTATTATTCAGAATTCAGCACAAGGGAAAAATATCTCACACTGTTCAAATACCTTGAAGGAGATAACAGGGCAGTTGTTTCATCCACCATCGCATACTACCTTGGCCTCATAGACCTTGAGCACAGGGTTATTTCCGGCAATGTAGAACCTGTTGAGAGATCTATCCTGCAGGAGGTCTGATCTCCATGAATTATGGAGGCATAATAACTCCACTAATAACACCGGTGAGGAAGAATAATGTTGATTATGAATCACTTGGATTTTTGCTGGATTTCCTGGTTGAAAATGGCATTGAGGGTGTTTTTCCAGGATCATCTACAGGTGCCTTTACACTATTCTCAATGAAGGACCATGAGAAGATACTTGAATACGTGGCAAAAAACCTGAAGAAGAACGTTATAAAACTTGCTGGCATAAGCAGGAACAACATTGATGAAACTGTTGAACTTGGAAGGAAGGCTGTGGACCTGGGCTATGATGGTGCGGTTGTCATAACTCCATACTATCTGAAATTCGGGCAGGAAGATCTCTACAACTATTATTCGATCATTGCTGAAAATTTAGACATGGATATATTCATATACAACAATCCAGAGCTTTCAGGGAATTATATTGATGCATCAACAATTTCGAGGCTGATGGTGGAATATCCAAACATAGTTGGTGTAAAGGATAGTTCGGGTGACATGAGAAAATTCAACCTTTATTTCACGGATCTACCAGGAAAGGTATACGTATTCCAGGGGAGGGATGATTTACTCCTACCCTCAGTTCTCATGGGTGCATCTGGGGGTGTTTGCGGTACAAGCAATTTCTCACCACTCATACATGAGGTTTTTATTGAAAAAAGCCTGGAAAAGCATTTCAAAATAGTTGATGCAATGAAGATACTCAGAAAATATAACAATAGTGTAAGCTATAATTACCTTTTCCTTAGGCTGGTGAGAAATATAGATACTGATGATTATGCA
>PNIT01000013.1 GCA_002878135.1 Candidatus Aciduliprofundum sp. | reverse complement strand
ATATTCAAAAAATTATCAAAATTTAAAGTAACCCAGCCTTCTGTAATATTAGAATGTCTTCTGTTGTGAGTGGCTCACCCTTCATAAACTTCTTGTATATCTCATCAGCCATCTTCTTAAGCTCTGATTCCTTCTCATATCTCTTAGCGGCACTCTGCTTGGCCTTTAAACCTGTTATGATCTTCTCAAAATTCTTTAATTCCTTTAATATCTCGTGAACAATGTTATCCTCTTCCCTTGCCTTTTGCACTGCTGTTAGATAGTTCTGGTGCGCCTCATCCGCACTCTTTCTAATCTCCTGTGCCTTATCATATAACTCCATCGCCTTATCGTGGTAAACCTGAGCCTCGTTTACTGTCTCTTCAATCTTCTTGGATATCTCATCAAGTTTTAATTTCAATGAAAGTACCTCAGATTTTTTCTCCATATACTCCTGGTTATTCTTAACCATCTCCTCCTCTTCCTTCTTGAGTTTTTCTATCTGCTGGTATAGCTTGTGAATCTCCTCAACAATCTCAGCTTCCTTTTCCTTGGTAAGTACCTTTGTCTCCTGCTTAGTCTCAAGATCCTTCAATCTCTTTTTAAGCTGTGAAAGTGATGGCCTATCCTGTTTTGAAAAAATTACCCTTTTTCTTATCTCCCTCAACTCTTCCTGTGCCCTCAGGTACTGTGATTTTATCTCTTCCTTTTGTTTTTTGAGTTCCTGCACAAGTTTATTCAGCTCATCCCTTTTATCCTTTAATTCCTTTGCTTCCTTAAACATCTCCCTTGTCTGCTGGTTCAATTCATCCCTTTTCTGAGCCCATTTATCAGCTTCCTTATCAAACCTCTCTCTTTCCGCCTTATGAAGATCAAGTTCTCTTTTTTTCTTCGCATATTTTTCCTCAAGTTCTTCAAGGACCTCTGTCATAATCGTATCTCCATGCAAGTGCAATAGCGGTACATACCATGATTAAATATAATATTTTCGTCAAAGAAAATTACTTACCAAAAAAAATTAAATATCAATTGATTATAATGCATTCATCATGGCTGATCAGGGAAAGAATGTTGGCTTTCAATCCGCCGCTGGTCTTATCAGGTATTTTGAGGAGGAGAAATCAAAGGGTCCTAAGCTTGATCCAAAGCTTGTTATATACATTGCTATTCTTGGAGGGGTAATTGTGGAACTTCTCAAGATCTGGTGGCCCATACACTGAAAAATATTTTATATGTTCCCTCATTAACCTTTCCTGGGCTCCGGTGGTGTAGACCGGTCAAGCATTTCGGCCTTTCGAGTTTGAAAGGACGAAGATAGCCGACGACCCGGGTTCAAATCCCGGCCGGAGCATATTAGGAAGTTTTTCGTAAAAAAATTTATTAATGATCCTTTGATTAAGATTATACAAAGGTGCCTGAAATGGATGAAACAATCATATTATATTCATTAATTTTTATTCTCTTGATTATTTTAATACTTCCAGTCATATGGAAAAGGGTAGAGGAGAACCTGGAGATATTCTTCCTGATCATGGGCATAATTGCCTCAATAGTATCTGGATCCTTGGGGATTAAATTGATCCAGCAGGCACTTCTTGCACCCCTATTAATACGTAATATACCAATTGGTATATTTCAGGTGGTATTGATTTCAGGACTCATATTCTCTAAATACATAAAAAATGTGGAAAATATTATAAAGAGATTTGAAAAAAGGGTTAGCATACCCTTGATGTCCTCCTTGATCATCTTTATATCAGGTCTCTTCAGTAGTTTAATCTCTGCAATAGTTGCATCCGTCATAATAGCTGAGGTAAGCAGGGTAATCCCAATGGAAAGGAAAAGTAAGGTTATCTTTCTCATAATTTCTGCATATTCAATAGGCATGGGGGCCAGTTTTACCCCTGTAGGTGAACCGCTCTCAACAATATTGGTGGAGAAGCTTTCTGGGGAACCGTACCATGCTGGCTTCTTTTTTCCATTTAATTTACTATATGATTATATTATACCTATAATAATTACATTATCATTTATTAGCTTCTTTGTGGTTAAAAGAGGTAGAAGGGATGAGAGGGATGATATGGGTTACAAACTCACATACATGGATGCCATAATGAAGGCCCTTAGAATATATATATTCATATTTTCACTGACACTTTTAGGTAGTTCTTTTGAGATAATTGTAAACAAATATATAATACACCTTTCATCCCCATTGATGTACCTTTTCGGTGCAACATCCGCCTTTCTTGATAATGCAACACTCACTGCGGCAGTAATATCACCCTATATGAGCATATTGCAGATAAAATCCTTCTTAATCTCACTCCTCATATCGGGGGGTTTCCTGATCCCAGGAAATATACCAAACATTGTAATTGCATATTCACATAAAATATCCTTCAGGGAATGGGCCAGGATTGCAATACCCATAGGATTACCCTTCTTCATTCTATTCTTCATTCTGATAAATTTTTAATAAGAAATCATCTATCCTTTGAATATGAGACTAAAAAATAAGGTATCTTTGATAACTGGTGCCTCCAGGGGTATTGGGAGGGCAATAGCAATAAAGTTCGCCTCTGAGGGATCAAACATAATATTGAATTATAACAGAAATGAATCTTCAGCACTTAGAATATGCAATGAAATAGAAAAAATGAATGTTGAGTGCCTTCCGGTGAAGGCCGATGTTTCAAGGAAGGATGATGTTGGCACCATGGTAAAAAGATCACTCGATAGATTTGGATACATAGATGTACTTGTTAACAATGCTGGTATAATGATAACAGGCACAAACAGGACAGAGGATCTGGAGAGAATGGTAGGTGTGAATCTCTATTCAATGGTTTATACCATTGAGGCTTTGAGAGAAAATTTCATGAAAAGGGGAGGAAAGATTATCAACATCGCGAGCGTTGCAGGGATTGTCACCTCCCTCACAGGTACCACATTTTATTCCATAACAAAGGGTGCTGTGATTACACTTACGAGAAGGTATGCATTCGATCTTGGTAAATATGGTGTTAATGTGAACGCCATAGCACCAGGCTTCATTGAGACCGATCTTACCAGGAAAGGCAAGAGTGATGAGGAATGGAGGAGAACTGTTGAGGATATATCATCTAAGACTGCACTCGGTAGGATTGGAAGACCTGAAGACATAGCCAATGCAGCCATATTTCTTGCATCAGGGGAATCAGATTTCATAACTGGACAGGTGATAGTTGTTGATGGAGGAAGGCAGGACTTTTTCACCCATTCACTCTGAAAAGGTTTATATGCACATTGGTTTTTAAAAAATATGTATGGAGGATAGAAGTGATCTAATAATAGCACTCTTCAAGGAGTTCATAAGTGATTTGAGGAGCAAGCTAGATGAGGAGGAGATAAACAAGGATGATATATATTCAATACTGAAGGACTATGAAAAAAAGCTAAGAAAAATCACTTCAAATAAAAAGGGTGAAAAACCGGATTTCTTCCTCACCTTCGGTGAATCATACATAGTTGATGAGGAAAAACCAACCAGGAGCTACGATATATTCAAGCAGGCCATTAACAGGGGAAGGGCTGGCCTATGCATAACAAGAACGCATCCTGAGAGCATATCCTTCTATGGTTCATCAGAGAATGTCAGGTTCATATGGTTAACAAGCGTTAACTATAGACTAGGAAAGGTATCAAGCCTTCAGCCCACGGATCTTAGCCTTATAACAAATGAAATAAATTCATTCATAAGGGAGGGTTTAAAGGGTATTGTCCTCCTGGACGGCGTTGAACTTCTGATAACAAATAATGGGTTCGATAGTACTGCAAAGGCACTCACCTCAATAAAGGACAATATAAGGGTGAACAAGGGTATCCTGATTATATCAATAAATCTAAAAACATTGAGGGAGGAGGAGAAAAATTTTCTTATCAGGGAATTCAACCTGATACAGATTCCTGCCCGGACCTAGGAATTATATCTATCCTTGCGGGTGTTGGAAGCTTCATCTTTGCCTTTTTTAGAGCCTCCTTTGCCTTATCAAGGTTCTGTTCATCAACTGCAACTATGATTATTGTATCACCAGATTTTACCCTGGCAGCTGTGCCCACAGGCTTGCCAAAGGCCATGCTCATTCCACTGGATATCCTGTCTGCACCGGCACCCGTGGCCATTTTATGTTCCCTCAAAACATGATGCGGGTAAACCCTAATCTTCAGGTAGTAGTTTGTTCCTCCTACTGCACTCATTAAATACTTGTTTGCGGCTACCCTTGCCGCCTCAAGTGCTGTATGTCTAATCTGGCAATCCTCCTCGGCCACAAGGTGAAGTATGTAACCGAACCTATCCTTATTCCTCAGATCACCGTGTTCGAATTCATGTATCCTTGGCTGTGGTATACCGGCTATGAACTCCTTCCTCGTGTAAGCGGGACCCGTTACATTCCTGTACATCCTGGCAGGTTTCCTTACCATTTTTCTGCACCTTCCGATTTATCACCTAAATCACTTTATATTTTTAAGCTTTTTTATGGTTTCTCTGCGGGTACGAAATATAGAACTGACGCATCAACCTTATCCTGTGGTACATCCCTGAACTTTGGCTTTATCCTCATACCTATCCTTATATCCTCCCTTTTTATGTTTATCTCACCTGGTTCATCAATAACAAGCGTACTTGTAAGCTTGGAGTATGAATTGTCAAAGCCCTGTACATCTATGTTTATGAGTGTAAATGGTACCTTGCTCAGGAATGTTTCACCCGCAAAGTAGGCAGTGGTAAATGTGTATATCCTGATGTCGGCATCTGTTAAATCAACCCATTCGTTTACCTCGGCCATGCACTCTGGACAATCTGCCCTTGGGGGTAAAAATAGCAGGTCCTTTCCGTTCCTGTGCTTCTCCCTGTTCCTGCATACTGTACCCAGAAGCCTTTTCTTCGTAAGACCAACAAAGAATGGCGATACCTCCCCGAATGAATGTTTGTAAAGTATTGAATATGGGTGCTCAACTACCAGAGGCTGCTTATTCTTTGATACATACTTCTCTCCAACTGACATATTCACCATCCCCTACCCATTACAAAAACTGTAACATCACTACCAGTACCCGCATGGCTATGCGCAAGACCTCTCCTGGCATCCTTTACCTGAAGCTTGTCACTTCCATAGAATTTCTCAATCTTGCCCTGGAGCTGCCACATAATACTCACCGCCTGCATTATACCTGTTGCACCAACGGCATGCATACATCCTATCAGCCCGCCTGAGGGATTCACATGTATCCTGTTTGCAAGCTTAGGATTTATCTCTTTGAAAATTCCCTTCTCATCATCAAAGGGAGCTGAATCTATGAGTTTACCACCCTCCCCATATCTTGCAAGGCCAAGATCCTCGTATGTCTGAAGTTCACTTGATGTGTATGCATCATGGAGTTCCACAACGTCTATCTGTTCAAGCGGATTTGTTATACCAGCCATCTTGTATGCCATCTTTGCGGCCTTCCTTCCTGCCCTGAATGAATGAAGACCAGGATATACCATGTCCTCGTACCATTCAGCCTTTTCATGGGGAAGGAGAAGATCCTCCTTTATGAGACCTCCGACTGTTGTTGGCCTGTCTGATGGCCTCATGGTATCAGTTCCATTTCCTACACCCTCTATGATCACAGGTTTATCTGTTAATTCCCTTGCTATGGATTCATCAGCAAGTAAGGCCACAGCTGCACCATCGCTCATGAGGCAGCAGTCAAGCCTCTTTAAAGGTGTGGCTATCTTCTCCGACTTTAGAACATCATATATGGTTATGAATCCAGATGTGCTCTTTGTGGCGTAAGGATTTTTTGCATTTGTCTGGGCGAAGAAGTTATACTGTGCATTATTCCTGTTCTTTACGGCCACCTTAGCCATCTGCCTTTCAGTTATACCAAATTCATACATATACCTGGTGGCCATGGCAGCGTAGTAGGCGGTGTAATAGCCACCCACTGGGAAATCAAAATCCGTATCGCTTGCCATTGCAATGAATTCGTTACCCTTGGCCGTTGATACCTCTGACATCTTTTCAAACCCCATAACAAGTACAAGGCTGGCATCCCCGGATTTTATCATCTCATAACCTGCCTTGAGACCTAGACCTCCTGTGGCTCCACCTCCTTCTATCCTGGCACTCTGTATTGGATTTAGACCAAGGTAGTCCCTTATTATGGCACCGAATAGGAGCTGCCTCTCAAAATGGTCTGAAAAGTAGCTAACTATGGTGCCATCTATCATCTTCTTAACATCAAGTGGATCTATCTTTAGGTCGTTCTCAAAGAGAGCCATCCTTGCCGCTTCCATGACCAGCTCTTCCTGTGTAGAATCCCTTCTGGATTTTGCGAACTGCGTCATTCCTCCTGCAATCATCGCTACCCTATTTCCCATATTTTTTACACCTCCATCTTATTTCAAAAGCTCCTTTGCTATTATCATCTTTTGCACCTCATTGGTGCCCTCCCCTATCTCCATTAGCTTAGAGTCCCTCAGGTATCTCTCAATGCCAAAATCCCTGAAGTACCCGTATCCTCCATGTATCTGTATTGCCATCCTGGATGCATCCATTGCTACCTGGCTGGCAAAATATTTGGCCATTGATATCTCCTTCCTTGCAGGCAAACCCCTGTCATAGAGTTCCGCCGCATGCTCTATTAGAAGCCTTGATGCCTGAATATTTGTGGCAATATCTGCAAGATAGAATTGAATGCCCTCGAACTGGGATATTGTATTTCCAAAGGCCTTCCTCTGTTTGGCATAATCAATGCTGTAATCAAGTGATGCCTGTGCTAGACCAAGCGCTATTGCTGCTATGGCAATCCTACCCCCCTCAAGTATCTTCATCGCCTGCCTGAAACCCTCACCCTCATTTCCTATGATATTTTCCTCAGGTACCTCAACATCCCTGAGTATTATCTCAGCGGTATCACTTCCCCTCACACCCATCTTTCCATGGAGCTTGTTCCTCTCCAAACCAGGTGATTCACCATCCAGAAGGAATGCGCTTATACCCCTTTCACCCTTTGCCATGATAACGATATACCTTGCACTCACACCATGTGTTATAAAAATCTTTGATCCATTTATTATGTATTTACCACCATCTTTTTTATAGGTTGTATTCATATTCTTTGCGTCCGTGCCTGAGGTCTGTTCTGTGAGTGCCCAGGCCACAGGTCTTGCATTCTTGAGTGTATAGTCTATTACCATCCTCCTCATCTCATCGTTCCCGAAGAGAAAAACATGGTTAAGCCCAAGGCTGTTATGTGCCTCCAGACTTAGGGCAATACCTCCAGAATATCTGCCCATTATCTCAAGGACCTTTGAATATGTTATGGTATCTAGACCAAGACCACCGTAAACCTCAGGTATCAGTAGGGACATGAGGCCATGGTCCTTCATCTCCATATAAAGTTCTTCAGGTATGTGATCCTCCTCATCCACCTTCTTGGATATGGGTTCAATCTTCCTTTTTGCAAATTCCTCTATGTTTGATAGTATCAGCCTTTTTTCCTCTGAAGGCTCATAGACCATTTTCAAATTTCACCCCTGAAGATATGAACAATATTCCCCTTCAATGAAAAATTTTCGCCCATTGTATGATGGTAAAGGGTAATCTGTATAAAATTTTTTCATTCTATTTTTCCTTATGAGTTTCCAATATTTAAATATTTCTGAGGAATAATCCGACAAATGTCAGATTTATATATCATATTTTTTTAAATATTTTATGGATAGGGGGATTAAAAAAATTTTAAAGTATCCCATAAAAATGTTGTCTGAAACGAAAGTGTGATAAAATGTTTTAAGGATTTTCTCCTCTTAACATTTCATCAATCTTCAAAGCTTAGTAATATATTTTCAAAAGTTGTTCGTTAATCAAGGCAATTTGAAATATTTCACCCTAAAAAACCGACCCCATGGGG
>PNIT01000053.1 GCA_002878135.1 Candidatus Aciduliprofundum sp. | reverse complement strand
ATTAAAGTAAGAAAATTATTGAGTGATATCATGTCCTCCGTCTTCTGGGTTGAAAGATAATTTATGAAATACCCAACATACTTGATGGGATCCAGGTTATACTCCTTCCTGAACTCCCTTGAGAGGTAGAATATGAAGAATCTTGATGAAAAATAGAACAATACAGTGGATGCATAGAATGGGATTAGGTATAGCAATGAGGCACCCGTGAATACATAGGTGATTGTTGTTGCAAAGGCATAATTCATTGATATTATGGCCAGTGCGAATTCCTTTACATTCAGGAATGGCTTCAGGAAAAGGTACCTGAGGAAGGATGAAAGTGATATCGATAGGAGGACTGCAACAACTATATTCTCCGAGAATAAAAGTGAAAATATCAGGTATATGATGAAAACGAATATGAACACTATCTCCTCAAGATGGAACAACCTCTCAGATGGAAAGTACTGATCGGTTATTCTGAAACTCATTGCATCCATCGCTATTATTAGTAGATATGGTATCACGAAGAGGAGGAAAAATTTTTCAAGTGGTAACCTTATGAAAATCTCATATATTGAAAGTATGAGTATTACCGTGCCAAGGCTTATGTAAACATTTGGTGATTTGAATAAACTGTTCCTGAGCTCTAGGAAGTATTTTTCCCTGTCCATTTCCTTTCCCAATCCCTTCTTCTGTATAATATTTTTCCCCTGTATTCTACAAGGACAAGCCTGTGGTAGGGTATCATTGTTCCATCCCTGAGAATTATGAATGAACTACCAGCCTTCTCTATCTCCCCTGGATCCATGGATCTTATTCTTTCCTCCCCCTTTCTGTCTATATACTTTATCCTTGCATCACCCTTTTCCCATATTATCCTGTTGATTATCTCCTGTAATGGATTCTTCCTCACATCATTTCACCAGGTATGAGATGAGGTGCACAACGGCCGCAACAATTATCCATGAAACTGTTACAGAGAATGGCATGTAGATGCCGAAGAAATAGTTATTGGATCCAAGGATTAGGACGAACATCAGGGATCCAAATGACTTTGATCCAAAGATGAAATAGAGTGATTTGATTTTAGCCTTTATTATCACGTAGCCCAGGATCACATAGAGCAGTAAGAATAGAAAGACAAGTGGCACCAGATCTATGGAGGCAAGAAGGACAAGGAAGCTCATAAGGTTGAAAAGAACACTAGTGGATGATGGTATCCTTCTCTCATAAAAAATTCCGTATAAAATCACAACAAGTGAGGATGCAACACCTGCCTGGAAAGGATCAAGGAAATACATAAAAGATTAGATTTTTGAAAGGAAGGATGTGAGGACATCCTCCAGATCCGGCTTGCCAATCTCATCTAGTTCGTACCTTACCCTTATGATGGGCTTGTTTATCTTCATTATCCTTGTTAGATCAATGGGTGTTGCGGATACAACTATATCGCATGGCGTGTTGTTTATTGTTTCCTGAAGATCCTTCACCTGCTTCTCTCCATAGCCCATGGCAGGTAGATAATTCTTTATCTGCCTGTATTTATTGAATGTTTCCTGTATTGTTCCAACAGCATATGGCTTGGCATCTACAAGCTCTGATGCACCATATTTCTTGGCAGCGAGAACAGCTGCCCCGTAGCTCATCTCTCCGTGTGTGAGCGTTGGCCCATCCTCAATGGCAAGCACCCTCTTACCCCTTATCATCTCTGGATGATCTATGAAGAATGGTGATGCAGCATCTATTACAACCGCCTTTGGATTTACCTGGGCAATGTGCTCCCTTATAAGATCTATTCCCTCCTTTGGTGCAGTTTCCTCCTTGTTTATTATTATTACATCAGCCATCCTGAAATTCGCCTCACCCGGATGGTATGTGAGTTCGTGACCTGCCCTGTGCGGATCTGCAACAACTATGTGGAGGTCCGGTTTGTAGAATGGTATATCGTTGTTTCCTCCATCCCAGAGTATCACATCCGCCTCCTTTTCCGCCTCCCTCAGTATGGCCTCATAATCAACTCCAGCATAAACAACGGTGCCATTCCTCAGGTGTGGCTCATACTCCTCCCTTTCCTCTATTGTGCACTCATACCTATCAAGATCCTCAAGGGTGGCAAACCTCTGCACCCTCTGCTTCACAAGATCACCATATGGCATTGGATGCCTTATCACTACCACCCTCTTACCCTTCTTTTTCAGTATCTCTGATACCTTCCTTGTTGTCTGGCTTTTTCCAGATCCTGTCCTCACTGCACAGACAGATATAACAGGCTTACTGCTCTTAAGCATGGTGCTTCCAGCACCCATCAGCCTGAAATCTGCACCGCTGGAAATGGCTATGCTTGCCTTATGCATCACATATTCATGGCTAACATCGCTGTATGCAAAAACCACCTCATCAACGTTGAATTTCTTTATAAGTTCGGGAAGCTCCTCCTCCGGATATATGGGTATACCATCAGGATAGAGAGGTCCAGCGAGTTCTCGTGGATATTTTCGATTCTCAATGTTAGGTATCTGAGTTGCTGTGAATGCAACTACCCTGTAATCGCTGTTGTTCCTGAAGAATACGTTGAAGTTGTGGAAATCCCTTCCAGCCGCGCCCATTATTATTACCTTCCTCATAATTTCACCTTGATAGTAAAAGTATTTTGAATATATGAACAATACGGAAAAGTGGTTAACTTAACATAACATTTATATAAATATAAAACCTTTACATTATCAGGGATCTCATATGGTGGCTAAGACAACTGAAGGAAAGGGCAATGAGGATTGGTTCAAGAAACTTGAGAATGAATTGAACAAGAAGACTGAGGAAATACTAAAGTCAATAAATGTTGAATCTGGAAAGAAGAAGGAGATAAATGAAAATCTTGTCCAGGATCTCTGGAGGATATACCTTAAATTTGGTGACATAAACATTCACTTCAACATGGAACCCCCATATACTCAGTGGGCTACGTTCACGGATTTCCCAACAGTATGGAAGCTGAAGGAAGATTTCAACTTTGGCAATCTTGACAGCATGGCCCTCATAGACACAACAAGGGAACAGGGAAGAACAGGCGATTCCCTAAAGATAAATTACTATAACCCGGGTGATGGTGAGAGGATAAGGATGCTCTTTGAATTCTGCGAGGGTGAAAAATACTACAAATACTCGGGATGGAAGAGGGTCTATACACAGTACATCCTGTATGATAAACCTGTTCAGTCTGCATCCCTTGATGAAATACATGACATACTGTTCAATCTCATAACAAAATGGTATGAATCTCATCTGAGGAAGGACAGGAACATAATCATAGATTATGTTACAAAGAACTTCCAGAAGGGTGAATCATTCTCCGAGTGATCAGAAGGAGGGTAAAACCTCTATCCCATTTTCTTTTATATAAAAGGGATGAGTATCCCTCGAATGTGTTGTCATCCTCATTTTAAGTATCTGCAGCACAAGCCTTAGCTTATATTCCTGCTTCATGAGATCCAGGGATATGACGCCATCAACAACATATTCCAGGAGACCATCCCTTGAAACCATGTGGTTGGATGGGTCCACCTCTCCAGTGAATATGGATGTAACACCAGCAAGCTTTACAGCCTTTGATAAAGAAAATAGTACGCTCCTCTTCTCATGCTCCTCCCTGAACATCATGGTGAGTAGTGTTGCTGAATCGAATACGAGCCTCTTTGCACCGAATTCCCTTATCTCCTGGGATATATCACCCTCTATCCTTGTCATGGTTGCCCTTGCATCCTGGGGATCGAGCTTGATTATTGTAAGCATCCCATTTTTTACATACTCGCTAAATTTCCATCCGAATGATTCTGCAGTCCTCACGATGGATTCGCTCTCCTCCTCAAGGCTTATGAATATGCCCCTCTCACCATTCAAAAGTCCATGGTTGAGGTACTGCAGGCCAAAGGTTGTCTTCCCAGCACCGAAGGGGCCTATAACAGCGACCGTATGCCCCTTTGGTATTCCCCCTCCTATGAGTTCGTCAAGTCCAAATATACCTGTCTTTATCCTCTCCATAAACATCACCTTATCCTCTCCGTATATGTAACAATAAAGCCCTCATTATAATCCACCTTTGTCTGAAACCTCAGCACCCTCTCCTCCTCTATGTGCGCAAGTACACCAATGAATTTTGGTACATAAAGGTACCTGAACCTGATTGTGTACTTTTCGCTTGAGTACCATTTGAAAACAAGTATTCCATCCACTATATCGTAGAGTATCTGTTCCATTCTCCTGTCTGCTATACCTTCAGTCAATATTAGGTAGATTATGCTTGACCATTTCTTTGAGACCTTCTCAAGCCCCTTTATGACATCTATGAGCACATTCTGATCCACCTGAGGTGATGTTATGAGGTCTGTGAGTGAATCTATTATCACCACCCTGTCATTACCATTCTCATTGAGGAATTTTACAATCTCCTCGAGTATGTCCTTTCCCTCCACCTGGCCGAATATTGACCCTGAAGAAACCCAGCTCCTTGGAACTGAACTATTCTTGAAGTAGAGGGGTGATAGGTCCCTCATCCTGAAATTGTCAAAGAATGATGTGTAGAGATCAGTGTTTACCGTCAATGAAACGAGCCTTTTTACCTCCCACTCATTCCTGGTAAGGCTGATGTATGATGTCCCGGATGGTATGTAGGTATCATCATTGTAACCCCCTATTATGATTGGCCTCCTCTCAGGATTTTTCCTGGCTATGGAAAGCTTTGATGCTGATGTTATTGCAAATTCAAGCCCACCAGCGCCTGGCTCACCCAGAAGCATTATGAGTGATCCCTCAGGGACACCTCCCTTTATTATGCTATCGAATGCCGCCACCGCCGTGGGTATCTTCCTTACCATATATCTCACCTACGAGCTCCTTTGCCGCCATTCTAACAGCCTCCGTTGATCCCATGCTTGGCTTCCATCCCAGTGATTTAATCTTTTCTATGGAAAGTAGCATCCTTTTAACATCACCCTTCCATCCCCTGCCATCCTCACCTGTTCTGAATGAGAATCTAACATCCCTCAGGCCCATGGCATCCACAACAATCTTTGCTATCTCAACAACATTGGTGGAATCCTCCGTTCCAAGATTGAATTCATCATAATTCTTCACCGATCTCTCATAGGCAAATATCATGCCCTCAACGCAATCCCTGACATGGAGGTATGATTTTGTCTGTGTACCATCACCTAGGATCTCAAGTTCATTGCTTTTCCTCATGAGTTTTTTTATGAAGTCGTATATAACACCATGCGTACCCCTTGGGCCTACCACATTTGCAAATCTCATTGACACACCCTTTATTCCATACATATGTGAGAAGGCGGAGATGTAGGATTCAGCTGAAAGCTTTGATGCACCATAGAATGAGATTGGTTCAAGGGGGCCATAATCCTCAGGGGTGGGCATGGGTGCCTCTCCATAGACTGTGGATGATGATGAGAAGATTATTCCACCAACATCATTCCTCCTCATGGATTCAAGTACGTTGTAGGTTCCAATGAAATTCACCTCAAGATCCACACGGTTATCCACCTCACCCCTCCTTACATCAGGGTTCGCTGCAAGGTGAATGATAAGATCCATGCCCCTCGAGTAGGGGATTATATCATCAATATTCCTTACATCACCCCTTATTATTTTTACACCATATTTCTCCACATATTCCCTCTTCCCTGTTGAAAAGTTATCCAATACTGTTACATCATTGTGGGAGGAGAGTCTTTCCACCATATGTGATCCTATGAACCCTGCACCACCAGTTATTAGAATATTGAGATCCTTCAAGGTTTCACCACCAGCATATAATGATCTATTGAATATGGATCAAGCCTTATTGTTTCAAGAACATTACCTATCCTTCTCCTCTCCCCCTTCATTATATCCTCAGGATCTGACACCGTATCTATTGCCCTGGTCTTGAGCGCAAGGAATGCCATGGAGGGTTTGTAGAACTGAATATTCCTTAGGAATATGTCTACCTGATTCTTCTGTGCAATATCCTGATACATTATGTCAACACCCTCTATGAAATGCGCATACCTTTCGGGATATGATGCATCATCGAATATTGGGTAAACGTTGACCCTCTTTTTTGATAATTCTATCAGGGAGGAGAATGGCCTGTAGGAGAGCTCAACTGCAAATATCTTCCCTGATCTGCATATGTCGGATATGAATGAGACGGTATTTCCGAATGATGCTCCAAGATAGAGTATCCTTGAACCCTCCCTGAATGGAAAATTCTTAAGACCCTTTTTCATGGATGCGGCGAGCTTGCTCCTGTATGGGTCCCAGTACCTGTACTCCTCACCGCCTATGCTTATTATCCTCTCACCAAACTGTGGGCCCTTTACAAGGTTTTTTGTGTAGAAGCCCCCCTTGTGCTCGAAAACATTGAAATAAATGCTCTGCCTCATTCTTATCTAATATTACAATCCTGTTATTAAATGCTTTTTAATCAACCTAGGTTCCATACCTTCTGGATCTCTTCTGGTAAGAGAGTATTGCCCTGAGGAAATCTATCTTTGAGAATGATGGCCAGTAAACATCGGCAAAGTAGAGCTCTGAATATGCCATCTGCCAGAGTAAGAAGTTTGAAATCCTCTCCTCACCAGATGTCCTCAGGATTAGATCTGGGTCAGGTAGATCACCTGTATAAAGGTGCTTCCTAACAAGATCCTCGTTTATATCATCTGGTGATATCTTACCCTCAAGCACCTCCCTTGAGATATCCCTGATGGCCTTCAGTATCTCCTCCCTGCCACCATAACCAATTGCAAGATTCAGTACGTATCTATCGTAATCCTTCGTTAAATTCTCAATCTCCTCCACCTTTTTCCTCAGATTTTCTGGAAGAAGATCCCTTCTCCCTATCACCCTCACCTTCACCCTTTCCCTGTGTATCCTCCCCTCCCTCAATTCCCTGTCTATGGATTCCTCAAAGAGTTTCATGAGGGACTCCACCTCCCTCGATGATCTCCTGAAATTCTCAGTGGAGAATGCATAGACAGTTACCACCCTTATATTGAGCTCTATGCACCAGTTCAGGAATTCGTAGAGCTTCTCCTTACCCAGATAATGTCCCTGCACGGGATCTAGGCCAAGGTCCATTGCATAGCGCCTGTTTCCATCCATTATCACCGCAACGTGTTCAGGCATCCTTCCAGATTTTACAATATCAAGGAGCTTCCTCTCATATATCTTTGTCAATGTGTCTGCTATCTTACCCTCTATATCCATTGTTTTACCATAGTCCCTGCTTCAATAAAATTTTTACCCAAAAAATTATTTAAACCACCTTTGTATTAGAGTAGTGAGCGGGTGTGGTGTAGTTTGGTAACACTGAGCCCTGCCACGGCTCCGCCCCGGGTTCAAATCCCGGCACCCGCACCTATATCTCCCTCCACCTGGATTTTTTCAGTGCAAGATAGAATATGGCAAGGGTTATGGAGATTAGTATTATCCATAAGGATATGAACTCAAAGAGGTTCAAATTTACATAACCTGCAAGGCTCTGGGCAATCTCAGCGGCATATGTGGTGGGTGAGAGGTATGATATGTACCTGAATGGAAGGGGTATGTATGTTATTGGATAGTACACAGGTGGTATTGTAGAGAGCAATGGTGTTAGTATTCCTGCAAATGCCCAGCTCTGTACTATATCTGAAGAGAATGTTGAAAGTAGGAATCCCAGGGCTATTGAGAATGTGAATATGAGCGCCATGTCAAGGAATATGAGTATCCATGCAATTATTGATGCCTTGACGAAGAGAAAGTTAAGTATTAGTAAGAGGGTAATGGTGGGCAGGGAATATACAATCTCCGATATTGCCATACCAAAGATGTATATGCCTGCACTTGTTGGTGAGCTCACCACCATATCCTGGAGTTTCATGTCATTCTTAAGATGCGATAGATCTCCCTGTATGGATAT